>NZ_JBDJAV010000030.1:0-120969 GCF_039649625.1 Plantactinospora sp. ZYX-F-223
GACCGATACCCTCGGGCTGCTGGTCACCGTCTGGGTCCTGGCCGCCTGCTGGCAGGACCGCGACGGCGGCAAAGGAGCGCTGCTCGCCGCGTACGCGAGCACCCCGATCCGGTGTCGTCGGTTCCGTCGGTGTCGATTCTGGTCAGGCGGGCGCGGTTGAGTAGTTCCAGGCCCATGTAGCGGCGGGTTTCGGTCCACTCGTCGGTTTGCTCGGCCAGTACGGCGCCGACGAGGCGGATGATCGCGGCCCGGTTGGGGAAGATGCCGACGACGTCGGTGCGGCGGCGGATCTCCTTGTTCAACCGTTCCTGTGGGTTGTTCGACCAGATCTGCCGCCAGATTTCTCGTGGGTAGGCGGTGAACGCGAGGAGGTCGTCCCGGGCGGTGTCGAGGTGGTCTGCGGCGGTGGGGAATCGCTGTTCGATCGTTTCGACCACTCGGGTGTACTGGTCGCGGACCGAGTCGGCGTCGGGCTGGTCGAAGATGGTGCGGACCAGGGTGGCGACCCATGGCTGTGCTGTTTTGGGGACCTTGGTCAGCAGGTTGCGTAGGTAGTGGGTGCGGCAGCGTTGCCATCCGGCGCCTGGGAGGGCGGCGCCGATCGCGGCGACGAGGCCGCGGTGGGCATCGGAGATGACGAGTTTGACCCCGGACAGGCCCCGAGCGGTCAGCGAGCGCAGGAAGGCGAGCCAGCCGGCGCCGTCCTCGTCGGATGCGATGTCCAGGCCGAGGACCTCCCGGCCGCCGTCGGCGTTGACGCCGACCGCGATCAGGGCGTGTAGGTTCACCGTCCGTCCGGCCTCGCGGACCTTCATCGTGAGGGCGTCGGCCCAGACGAAGGTGTAGTGGCCGCTGTCGAGGGGCCGGTTACGAAACGCCTCCACCTGAGCGTCCAGGTGCGCCGCCATCTCCGACACCTGCGACTTCGACAGCTGCTTGACCCCGAGTTGCTCGACCAGCTTCTCGACCCGGCGGGTCGAGACGCCGAGTAGGTAGGAGGTGGCCACGACCGAGACGAGTGCCTGTTCGGCCCGGCGGCGGTGTTGCAGCAGCCAGTCCGGGAAGTACGAACCCTGGCGTAGCTTCGGGATCGCCAGCTCCATCGTTCCGGCCCGGGTGTCCCACTCCCGGCTCCGGTAGCCGTTGCGGGAGTTGACACGCTCGTCGCTGCGTTGTCCGTACGGGACGCCGCAGATCGCGTCCGCCTCGGCGGACATCAACGCCTCCGCGAACGTCTTCACCATGTCTCGTAGCAGGTCCGGTGACGCCGACGCGAGGTGCTCACGAAGGAAGCCGGCAGGGTCGGTAGGCTCGGGTACGGCCATCGTGGTGCTCTCCTTTGATCTTGACTTAGCCGTCTCAAAGGATCTTCACGATGGCCGTCTTCTACTCCACGACACGCCCGTGACCAGGCATGTCGTACACCACTCCCATGGACGCAACCCCATGCGCGCCCCGCCGCGCTCGCACCGTCTCTTCTGTTGCCGTCACTGTTAGACCCAAAGACTGTAGCTGCAGGACGTGGTCATTTGGCCGAGGTTCATTGAAGCTGTCTGCCAGCGGCGTAGGCAGAGCGCTACCTGACCCTGGTCGAGTCGCAGATTGCCCGGCGGGAGTGGACCGACCCTGAGCGATCCACGATCAAGCTCGGCGACTACGCGGCGCGCTGGATCGAGCAACGCCCGAACCTCCGGCCGCGCACCATTCACCTCTACGGCTGGCTGCTCGGCAAGCACATCGCGCCCTACCTCGGCGGGGTCGAGCTGGGCCGGCTGGACACGCCGCTGATCCGGGAGTGGCGGGCGCAACTGCTCGGCAACGGCGTCTCGGAAAGCATGGCGGCGAAGGCGTACCGGCTGCTCCGGGCGGTGCTGATGACCGCCGTACGCGAAGACGAGATCCTGCCCAAGAACCCGTGCCGGATCACGGGCGCCGACCAGGAGAAGGCGGCCGAACGCCGACCTTCGGCTGCCTGCGCTGGGGTGAGGTGGCAGCGGTACAACAGCAGGACATCGACACCAAGACGGGGACGGTACGCGTACGCGTACGCCAGGCGTTCACCGAACAGCGCGGCGTCGGCCTGGTGCTCGGTCCGCCGAAGTTCCGAGCTGGCTGACGTACCGTCAGCCTGCCGCCGGCCGTGGTTTCGGCAATCGCGGATCACCTCGCCGCCGACGTCGACGACAACCCCGAGACGTTCGTGTTCACCACCGAGAACGGACGGCCGATTTGGCGGGGCAACTTCAACAAGCTCGCCAACTGGAAGGCGGCGGTTGCGAAGGTCGGTCAGCCGAATCTCCACTTCCACGACCTGCGGCACACCGGGAACACCCTCGCCGCGCAGACCGGGGCCAGCACCCGGGATCTGATGGCCCGGATGGGCCACGACTCACCACAAGCCGCGCTGATCTACCAGCATGCGACGGCGGAAGCCGACCGAGCCATCGCCGCCGCGCTGGACGCCGCCGTGCGCGGCGAGGAGATGGCCGAGCGAAAGAAGACGAAGAAGGGCGACCGGAAGGCGGACAAGAAGACCGACGGCAAGAAGGCCAAGAAGAAGGCACGCAAGGCAGATGGCACGCGGCCCGGCGACCCGGATGACGGTGCGGCCGGCGCCCTGGTGTACCGGGGCTAATGGCACGCCAATGGCACGCGACATGACCACGAATCTTGGAACATCGAAGGCCCTGGCTGGGACTGACGTCCTGACCAGGGCCTTCGGGTTGGAGCGGGTGACGGGAATCGAACCCGCACTGTCAGCTTGGGAAGCTGATGTTCTGCCATTGAACTACACCCGCGAGCGGACCCCACTGTACCTGGTCGGGTCCGATCATGCACTCACCCTCCCCCCGGGTACGGCGGCGAGCGCGCTGCCACTCGCTCGGATCGGTCGCGAACCACGCCGTGCCGCCTCGTTTGCAACTACGGCCACGGCGAGTAACGTCCGCCCCACCTGCAACTATGGCTCCGCGTCATCACAGAGCCACTCTCCGGATGCAAAGGGTGTTGGCAATGGCGTTTCGTGGACTGCGACCGTCGTCGCGTTCCGGCATGACCGGCATGGCGAGCATCTTTCTCGTCCTGCTGCTCGGACCCGGTCCGGTCGTGGCGGCACCCCCGGGCTCGGCCGGAGGGTCCGGCGGACCGGGCTGCGTCGAGACGACCGAGGCTCATCCAAATGGGAAAGTGCGGCCCGGAGCGGCGCACACCACCGAGCCGAACGAGCTGACTCCGACCGAGGCCGCCGAACTGGATCGTGCGGTGGACTCGGCGTACGCACAACGGGTCGGGGTGGCACCGCTTGGCATATCGGCGAGGCTCAGGATCACCGTCAACGTGGTGTTCCACGTGATCAGCGAGCGGCGGACCCGGGCCGACGGGGACATCCCACTGTCACTGATCAACGCCCAACTGAAGGTGTTGAACGACTCGTTCGGCGGGCGTACCGGTGGGGCCTGGACGCCGTTCCACTTCAGGCTGAGGAAGGTGAACCGGGTGGTGAACCCGGCCTGGTATCCGATCGTGCCGGAGAGCCCGGCGGAGGCGCAGATGAAGCGTGCGCTGCGGGTCGGCGGCAAGCACACCCTGAACGTCTACACCGGACTACTGGACGACGAACTGCTCGGCTGGGCGTCCTTTCCGAAGCGCGAATTCGACCCGCACGACGGGGTGGTGGTACTCGCCGAGTCGCTGCCGGGCGGCACGGCGGCGCCGTACAACGCGGGCGACACCGCCACCCACGAGATCGGACACTGGCTGAACCTCTACCACACCTTCCAGGAGGGCTGCGCGGGTCGAGGCGATCACGTCTTCGACACGCCCGCCGAGGCGGAGCCGGGCTTCGGCTGCCCGCAGCGACGGGACACCTGCACGACGAGGCCGGGCCTCGACCCGATCCACAACTTCATGGACTACTCGGTCGACGCCTGCATGTACGAGTTCACCTTTGGGCAGGCGCTCCGGATGCTCAGGGCGTGGAAGGCGTTCCGCGAGCCGTAGGTCAGGACGCCGGGACCGGCGCCTCTTCGACGGCCCGGCGCCGGCCGCGTCGCTTTGGCGCGGCGGCGGCACTGCCCTCGGGACCGCCGGCCGCGCCGGCCGGGTCGAGCCAGACCTGCACGGCGGGACGCTCGGACCGGTCTCCGGCGGCGAGCGGCGTGGCGCCGTTGCTGCCGTGCCGGGCGACCATCGCCACGTCGACGGTGAACTCGAAGAGCCGCCAGTCGACCTGCGGTGCGGCCCGCAGGTTGCCGGCGAGCTGGTCCACCCGCGCCTGGTCGGTCACCGGTCGGGCCCGGCCGGCGACGTACGCCTCGTCGTCGCTGTCCTCGGGAGGGAACGAGTGCAGCGCGTAGCGCCCGTCCCGTTCGAGGTCGCGCCGCTTCGGAGAGTCGACGACGAAACAGAAGAGTCCCTCGTCGGTGATGACCGGGGACACCGGGTGCACGCGCGGCCCACCGTCGGCGCGCACGGTCGCCAGGTAGCCGAGACCCGGGCCGTACTGCTGGATGAGGACGCGGATCGCGTCGGCGAGTCGGGGCTCGTCAGAGGCGAATTCGGACCAGGATGCCATGGGTACATTCTATCGAACACATGTTCGATCACCTACCCCGATCCCACCCATCGGCGAGGTCGCGGCCCGTCGACTTCGCACGACTCGCTAAGGTGATCCGGTGCTGCTCTCCGACCACGACCTAGTGATCGAGATCAAGGCGGGCACGCTCGCGCTCGAGCCGTTCGAGCCCGCGCTGGTGCAGCCGTCGAGCATCGACGTACGCCTGGACCGGCTCTTCCGGGTCTTCAACAACCACCTCTACACGCACATCGACCCGGCGGTGCAGCAGGACGACCTGACCTCGCTGGTCGACGTGCCGGACGGCGAGCCGTTCGTGCTGCACCCGGGTGAGTTCGTGCTCGCCTCCACGCTGGAGGTGATCTCCCTCGGCGACCAGTTGGCGGGAAGACTCGAAGGAAAATCGAGTCTAGGCCGGCTCGGCCTGCTCACCCACTCGACCGCGGGCTTCATCGACCCCGGCTTCTCCGGGCACGTCACGCTGGAGCTGTCGAACGTGGCCAACCTGCCGATCCGGCTCTGGCCCGGGATGAAGATCGGTCAGCTCTGCATCTTCCGGCTCTCGTCGCCGTCCGCCCACCCGTACGGGTCGGCCGTCTACGGCTCGCGCTACCAGGGGCAGCGCGGCCCCACCCCGAGCCGCTCCTGGCAGAACTGGCGCACCTGGCCCACCCGCTGACGCTGCGGTCGACAGCGGCAGCACGCCGGCACCGAACGGCCCGGACCGGGCCCGACCGGAAGCTGGAACGCGAACCAGGACCGAACGGCAAGAACCCCCGCCGCAGCTGAGCTGCGCGACGGGGGTTCTGCCGTTGACTCGGTCCGACAGGCGTCAGCCGGGTCTGCCGAAGCTGTGGATCTCGCCGTCGTCCATCCGCTTCATCTTGATCGGTTCGCCGGCCCGGGAGGCGTGCACGATCCAGCCGTCGCCGACGTACATGCCGACGTGGCTGAGGTCGGCGTAGTAGAAGACCAGGTCACCGGGGCGTAGCGCGGAGCGGCTGATGCTGGCCGTCTGGCTGCGCTGCGCCCGGGCGTTGTGCGGCAGCGATACGCCGCCCTGGTTCCAGGCCGCCAGGGTCAGGCCAGAGCAGTCGTACGAGCCGGGGCCTTCGGCACCCCACTTGTACGGCTTGCCGATCTGGGCACAGGCGAACTTGACCGCCTTGCCGGCCGCACCTCCGGGGTAGGTGGCCGGGCAGGGTGCGGGCCGCAGCGGGCCGGCCGAGCCGTTCCCGTACGCCTGGATCCGCAGCTTCTGCAACCGCTCGACCTCGGCGTCGATCTCCTTCTTCTTCGCCGCCAGCTCTTTCTCGGTCTTGGTCAACTGGCTGACCAGCCGGTCCAGCGGAGCCTTCTGGGAGGCGTACTTGTCCTTGAGGTCGACGACCGCCTGCACCTCGCGCTGCTGCTGCCGCGCGAACTGGTCGAGCACCGAGAGCTGGCCGACCAGCGCGGTCGGCGACTTCGAGGTGAGCAGAGCGTTGACCGCCGAGGCCTTGTCACCCTTGTACGCCTGCACCGCGAAGTCGCTCACCCGGTTCATCGCGGCGTCGATCTGCGACTGGAGCGGGGCGATCTTCTTCTGCAGGGCGGCGGCCTGCTTCTTCTTCGCGGCCAGGTCCTGCCGGGTGGCGTTGTGCTTCTCGACGACCGGCTCCAGCTTGCGCCAGGCGGTGTCGATCTGCTGCTCGATCTCGGCCACCGACGGTTCGGCGAGCGCCGGCGTCGTGCCGGTGAGCAACACCGCGGCGCTGGCCAGTGCGGTGAGCGCGATGGCGAGAATGGACCTTCGAGGGCGCGGTTTCGCGTTCCCGGCGTCGGTGGATGCCGACCGGAGGGATGGCGACCGCGACGGGGCAGGGGGAGCCACCGGGGTCCGTACTCCTTCTTCCGTAGCCCGCCTACCGGGTTAGCTGACGGGTTCGGGCGGGAAGATTGTCGCCCTACCGCGTGAGACGCGGATTCACCCCATGAAGCTCGGGTCCCCGGTTCGCTGAGTGTGACGATTCGGCGGTGTCGAGACGTCGCCGCCCGGCTAGGCGGCCTGCCGTCGGCTCGACGGTCCCCAACACTAGAGAAGGGTGTTATCCAAACGCAACCCCGTGATCTGAGTCGATTCGTTAGGTATCGGACCGGTCGCTGACGGTGGGAGCCACTGGGACACGCCGAACACGCTGCGTGTCGGTGAAAGTTTTCTGCATAGCGACGAGCTTTGTCGGCAGGTATTGACGGGCACCGGTCCCGGGTGGAGGGTGATCTTCAGGCCCACCCCCGGCTCATGGAGGTTCGATGCTTCCCACCAGACACCCGCTGAGCAGGAGAATCGCGATCGGGGCCGCGGTCGTCGGCGCCGCCGCGCTGCTGCCGGCCAGCCCCGCGCCAGCCACCGTCACATCCCCCGACACCCGGCAACAGGAGTACGCCGCCGCGGCGGCCGAGTTCGGCGTACCCGAGAGCGTGCTGCTCGGCGTCTCCTATCTGGAATCTCGCTGGGACACGAACGCCGGCACGCCGAGCACCAGCGGCGGGTACGGCCCGATGCACCTGACCGACGTCGCCGGGCTGGCCGCCGAGCCGGAACACCCCGAGCACGGCGAGGACCGGCGCGGTGACGACGCCCGACCCGCCCGACCGGTGACCGGACCGGCCGGCCCGTACGCCGACCGGACCGGCGACGCACCGCCCGGCGGGCAGACCCTGGACGCCGCCGCCGCGCTGACCGGGGTCGACGAACACCTACTCCGCGCCGAACCGGCGGCGAACATCCGGGGCGGGGCGGCGCTGCTGGCGTCGTACCAGCAGGCGCTGGCCGCGCCGACAGGCCCGGCCAGCGACCCGGCGGCCTGGTACGGCGCGGTGGCCCGGTACGCCGGCAGCGACCGCGCGGACGCCGCGGCGGCCTTCGCCGACGAGGTGTACCGGACCCTCGCCGAGGGCGCCACCCGGACCACCGACGACGGCCATCGGATCACCCTGCCCGGCCGCCCCGGGATCGCACCGCAGCGCTCCTGGTTGGACCGGCTCGGCCTGCCCGGCACGCCCCGCCCGGACGGGCTGGAGTGCCCGCGCGACATCTCCTGCGAGTGGATCCCGGCCCCCTACCAGGCGTTCGGGGACGGCGACTACGGCAACCACGACCTCTCCGACCGGCCGGGCCGGCAGAAGATCGAGTACATCGTCATCCACGACACCGAGGGCAGCTACGACACCACGCTGCGGCTGGTGCAGGACCCGACCTACGTGAGCTGGCAGTACACGCTCCGCTCGGCGGACGGGCACATCGCGCAGCACGTGAAGGGCAAGGACGTGGCCTGGCACGCCGGCAACTGGTACGTCAACGCCAAGGCGATCGGCCTCGAACACGAGGGCTTCGCCGCCCAGGGCACCTGGTACACCGAGGCGATGTACCGGACCTCGGCCAAACTCGTCCGCTACCTCGCCGACCGGTACGACATCCCGCTGGACCGCGACCACGTCATCGGGCACGACAACGTCCCGGGCATCCTGCCGGCGAACGTGCGCGGCATGCACTGGGACCCGGGCCCGTACTGGGACTGGTCGCACTACTTCGACCTGCTCAAGGCGCCGTTCCGGGGCGTCGGCATCCCGGCCGCCGGCCTGGTCACCATCGACCCGGACTTCGCCACCAACCGGCCGGCCTTCACCGGCTGCGAGACCGCCGGGGTGCCGTGCCCGGCCCGGGGATCGTCGTCGGTGATCCTGCGTACCGCGCCAGCCGCCGACGCGCCGCTGGTGAACGACATCGCGCTGCGCCCGGACGGCACCCCGAACACCATGCACATCTCCGACCACGGTGCCCGGGCCTCGGCCGGGCAGACCTACGCGCTCGCCGGCCGGCAGGGCGACTGGACGGCGATCTGGTATCTCGGGCAGAAGGCGTGGTTCCACAACCCGAGGGGCAACCCGACCGCGAAGTGGGCGCTCGGGCTGGTCGCGACGCCGAAGCCGGGCCGGGCGACGATCCCGGTGTACGGCAGGGCGTACCCGGAGCCGGACGCCTATCCGGCCGGCGTGCCGGTGCAGGCGGTCACGCCGTTGCAGTACACCCTCGCCGCCGGGCAGCGGTACGCCGTCGGCAACGTGCTGCCCAGCGAGTACTACCGGGCCACCACCTTCGACGGCTCGTCACCCGGTGACTGGACGGTGGTCCGGGGCGACCTGAGGTACGTCCAGATCCAGTTCGGTCACCGGATCATGTTCGTCAACGCCGACGACGTACACCTGCTGCCGTCGCCGATCGGCGCGCCGCACTAGACCTGGCCGGCGGCCGGCGCGGGTTGCGCACCGGTGCCGGTGGGGTCCGTGGCCGTCCCGACGACGGCGGTGAGCACGTCGTCCAGGGTGACCACCCCCATCGGCACCCGCCCGTCGCTGACCAGCACCATGTGCCGGCGCTCCCGGCGCATCGACAGCAGCAGGTCGGCCAGGCTCCGGTCCGGCGGCACCACGGCCAGCGGCCGGAGCAGCTCCGTCGGGACCGGCGCCCGGCGGGCCGCACCGGAGTACCCGAGGACGTCCTTGACGTGCACGAAGCCCAGCACCCGGCGGGTGGCCCGCTGCACCACCGGGAACCGGGACCGGCCGGTGCGGGTCGCCAGCACCTCCAGGGAGGCCGGAGAGACGTCCTCGGCCACGGTGGTGACCGCCGCCCAGGGCCGCAGCGCGTCCGCGGCGGTACGCCGGTTCAGCGCCAGCGCGCCGGTGATCCGGGCATGCTCCTCGGAACCGAGCAACCCCTCTGTCCGCGCCTGCGAGACCAGCCCGGCCAGTTCCTCGGCGGTGAAGACCGTCTTCACCGCGTCGGTCGCCTCGATCCGCCACAGCCGCAGGATCCGCGCCGACGTCCACTTCATCGCCAGCAGCAGCGGCTTGGTCGCCAGGCAGAACGCCAGCATCGCCGGCCCGAGCCAGAGCGCGGACGGCTCCGGCCCGGCCAGGGTGATGTTCTTCGGCACCATCTCGCCGATCACGGTGTGCAGGAAGACCACCACGCCGAGCGCGATCACGAAGGCGATCGGATGTACCGCGCGGTCCGGCAGCCCGAGGTCGTGGAACGGCTCCTCCAGCAGGTGCGCCAGGGCCGGCTCGGCGATGGCGCCGAGCCCGAGCGAGCAGATGGTGATGCCGAGCTGGGCGCCCGCGATCATCAGCGGGATCTGGTTCATCGCCGACAGCGCCCACCGGGCCCGCTGCGACCCGGCCGCGAGCGGCTCGATCACGGTACGCCGGGAGGCGATCAGCGCGAACTCGCTGCCCACGAAGAAGGCGTTGCCGAGCAGCAGTCCGAGGGTGATCAGCAGGTTCACCCGGCGGCCTCCTCGGGCCGGACCACCCGGACCTGCTCGATCCGGTGCCGGACCACCTCGACCACGGTGAACTCGAAGCCCTGCTCCTCGACGGTCTCACCGGCCACCGGGATGTGGCCGAGCCGGGCCAGCAGAAACCCGGCCAACGTCTCGTACGGGCCCTCGGGCAGCCGGAAGCCGACCTGCTCGACCAGCTCGTCCTCGCGCAGCACCCCGTCGACCAGCACGGTGCGTTCCCCGCCCGGCACCGTCAACTCGACCGGGGTCTCCGGCGCGGCGTCCGGGGCGAACTCCTCGGCGACCGGGTCGAACTCCTCGGCGACCGGGTCGAACTCGTCGGCGATCTCCCCGACCAGCTCCTCGACCAGGTCCTCGACGGTCACCACCCCGTCGGTGCCGCCGTACTCGTCGACCACGATCGCCAGGTCCGCGCCGGCCGAGCGGAGCGCCGCGAGTACGCCGTCCAGGTCCAGGCTCTCCGGCACGTACACCGGCTCGCGGGCCACCGCGGCCACCGTGGTGCGGGACCGGCGGTGGGGTGGTACGCCCAGCGCGTCGACGACCCCGGCCACCCCGGTGACCAGGTCGACGGTCTCCTCGTAGACGGGGAAGCGGGTCCGGCCGGTCTGCTGGGCCAGCGCCAGCAGCTCGGCGACGGAGGCGGTGGCCCGCAGCGCGACCACGTCTACCCGGGGCGTCATCGCCTCGGCGGCCCGCTTGTCGCCGAACCGGATAGTCCGTTGCAGCAGCATCGCGGTCTCCCGGGGCAGCGCCCCGGCCCGCGCCGAGATCGCCGCCAGCAGGCCGAGTTCCTCGGGGGAGCGGGCGCTGGCCAACTCCTCCTGCGGTTCGACGCCGAGCCGGCGGACCAGCCAGTTCGCCGAGTTGTTCAGGCCCCGGATCAGCCAGCCGAAGATCCGGGAGAAGGTCCGCATCGGCCCGGCGGTGGCCAGCGCGGTCGGCATCGGCCGGGCCAGCGCGGCGTTCTTCGGCACCAGCTCGCCGAAGAGCATCGACAGCAGCGTCGCCAGGGCCAGCGCGAGCAGCGGGGTGACCCGCCCGGTGGCGTCCCCGGCGACCGGGCGCAGCAGCGGGGCGAAGAGCTTCGCCAGCGCCGGCTCGGCGAGATAGCCGGTGAGCAGGGCGGTGATGGTGATGCCGAGCTGCGCGCCGGAGAGCTGGAAGGAGAGTTCCCGCAGCGCCTTGCGGACCGTGCCGGCCCGCCGGTCGCCGCCGGCCACCCGCCGGTCGAGTTCCGCCCGGTCGACGGTGACCAGGGCGAACTCCGCCGCGACGAAGAAGGCGTTGCCGGCGGTCAGCAGGACGAAGCCGACCAGCGGCAACAGGGTGGTGAGGAGTAGGGCGTCGATGATCCGTTCACCTCGACCGTGGTTGCGTCCGGCCCGCGATTATCGAGCACAGTACCGGCCCGACCAGGCGGCGGCTGCCCGGTGGCCACGGTGAGTGGGCCGGCGTGCCCGGGGCGGCCGGCGAGGCTTCCGCACGGGTTGCTCAGCGCCGCAGGCAGCGCCAGCCGAACGGGTCCCGGCCCTCCGGGTTCTCCGCGAACGCGCCGTCGCCGTAGGTGTCCCGGCAGGCCCGGTCCATGTCGACGGTGCGGGAGGGCAGCAGCAGCCGCTCGCACTCCCAGCCGCCGTCGTCACGGGTGTCCGCCCAGCTCGCCCCGCCGACGTGCTCGTCGCAGTAGCGGTCCATCATCCGGGCCAGCTCGTCCCGGCCGTCCGGGCCGAGCAGCACGGGCTGCGGGGGCGGCGGCGGGGCGGCCGGCGGGGGCGGTGGGCTGGTGGTCGCGGGTGGCGTCGGTGCCGCCGCGCCCTGAAGCGGTGGCCGCGACGAGCTCGACGGTGCGGGTGGGGTCGGCGCGGGAGCGCCGGTCGCCCGGGAGGTCGGGCTGGAGGTCGGCGTCGGGGTCGTTCCGGGCGTACCGGTCGGCAGGACGTCGTCCGGGGTCGGGTAGGCCGCCGGGGTCGGATCCGGTGCCGGCGGGCTGGCCACCGCCGCCGGTACGCCGACCCCCGGCTCGGTGCCGCCACCCCAGCCCATCGTCCGGAGCGTCTCCGCGCCGAACGGGACGGCCAGGAACAGCAGCCCGACCCCGAGCCCCACCGTGGAGATCACCCGGAGCCGGCGTCCCGACCGGTCGCGCCGGTCGACCGGCCCGGCCTTCCGGTGCCGTCCACTCGACTCCGCCGCCATCCGGTGTGGTGCGCTTTCCGCCACGCGGCGCCCGCCTCCTCGCGGTCCTGGGGCCGTCGCCGGCCCGCCATCGCCTGGTTCGGGACCGCCGACGGCGGTCCGGCATCGACAGGTACGAACGAGCGCCGTGTGTGGTTCACCGCAGTGCGTGACTGTGGTGCCCGGCAGTCGATCGGGCGCCGGTCCACAGGGTTTGGACAGGTGGCACCGGCTAGCGTCGAATTCATGATCGATGATACGGCTCCGCTGGCCGCCGAACCCACCCCGCTGAGCGGGATCGCCGAGTGGGCGACCGACCTGATGGACACGCTCGGTGCCCCCGGAGCGGGCCTGGCGGTGGCGCTGGAGAACCTCTTCCCGCCGCTGCCCAGCGAGATCATCCTGCCGCTCGCCGGCTTCGCCGCCAGCCGGGGCGAGATGAGCCTCTGGTCGGCGATCTTCTGGACCACCCTCGGTTCGGTGGTCGGCGCGCTGGCGCTCTACTGCGTCGGAGCGCTACTCGGCCGGGAGCGTACCCGGGCGATCGCCGCCCGGCTTCCGCTGGTCAAGCTCGCCGACGTGGACCGTACCGAGGCGTGGTTCGTCCGGCACGGGGTCAAGACGGTCTTCTTCGGCCGGATGATCCCGATCTTCCGCAGCCTGATCTCCATCCCGGCCGGCATCGAACGGATGCGGCTGGGCACCTTCCTGCTCTGCACCGCCCTCGGCAGCCTGATCTGGAACACCGTCTTCGTGCTGGCCGGCTATCTGCTCGGCGAGAACTGGCACCGGGTCGAGGAGTACGCCAGCCTGTTCCAGAAGGTGGTGATCGCGGTGGTGGTGATCGCGGTCGGCTGGTTCGTGCTCTCCCGGCTGGCCCGCCGCGACCGGCCGCGCAGCCGCCACCGGATGTGACCCGCCGGTTCCGGGCCGTCCACCGCGGCGGCCCGGTCCGGCCCCGGTCAGCCGCCCAGATAGCGGAGTACCGCGAGCACCCGCCGGCTGTACCCGGTGACGTGCGCCAGGTCGAGCTTGTCGAAGATGGCGTTCACGTGCTTCTCGACCGCGCTCTGCGAGACGTGTAGCTGCGCCGCGATGGTGGCGTTGGTGTGCCCCTGCGCCATGTGGTCCAGCACCGCCCGCTCCCGTACGGTCAACCGGCTCAGCGGGTCGGTGTGACTGGTCCGGGCCAGCAGTTGGCGTACCACCTCCGGGTCGAAGGCGGCGCCACCATCGCCCACCCGGGCCAGCGCGTCGAGGAACTCGCCGACCTGGGCCACCCGGTCCTTCAGCAGGTACCCGACCCCGCCGCTCTGGCTGGTCAGCAGCTCGACGGCGTAACGCTTCTCGACGTACTGGGAGAGCACCAGGACCCCGACGGCGGGCCAGCGGCGGCGGATCTCCAGCGCGGCGCGCAGCCCCTCGTCGGTGTGGGTCGGCGGCATCCGCACGTCCACCACCACCGCGTCCGGCGGGTCCGCCGCGATGGCCGCGACCAGCGCGTCCGCGTCGCCGACGGCGGCGGTTACCTGGTGTCCCTCCTCGGCCAGCAGCCGGACCAGCCCCTCGCGGAGCAGGATCGAGTCCTCGGCCAACATCACTCGCATGGCAGCTCCGCGACGACGGTGGTGGGGCCGCCGGCCGGGCTCTCCACCCGGAAGCGGCCGTCCAGGGCGGCGACCCGGCGGGCCAGCCCGGACAGCCCGACGCCAGCCGGGTCGGCACCGCCGACGCCGTCGTCGACGACCGTCACGACCAGCCGGCCGTCCCGGACCGCGACCTCGACATCGACCCGGCTGGCCCGGGCGTGCTTGGCGGCGTTCGTCACCGCCTCCGAGACCACGAAGTACGCGGCCGTCTCGACCGCCCGCGCCGGCCGCCCAATCAGCCGGTGGTCGATCCGGACCGGCAGCCCGGCGTGCTCGGCGACCCGGGCCAGCGCGTCGGCCAGCCCCAGGTTGTCCAGCGCAGTCGGATAGACCCGCCAGGCCACCTCGCGGAGGTCGTCGAGGACCCGGCCGGACTCCTCGTGCGCCTGGCGCAGCAGGTCCGCCGCCTTGGCCGGGTCGGCGGTACGGCGGGCCCGGCCGACCAGCATGCCGAGCGCGACCAGCCGCTGCTGTACGCCGTCGTGCAGGTCCCGCTCGATTCGCCGCCGCTCCGCGTCGACCGCCGCCACCACCCCGGCCCGGCTGGTGGCCAGCTCGGTGATCCGGCGTTCGAGCACCTCCCGGCCGCTCGGGCCGAGGAACCGCCGGGCCACCCGACGGTCGAGCGCAACCACGCCGGTCGCGCCCTGCACCACCAGGAAGAGGCCGACCAGCCCGAGTACGAGCTGCGCCAGGAAGGTCAGCAGGGTGCTCTCGCCGTGTACCGCCTCCCAGATCCAGACCCCGCCGGAGAGCACGCCCCAGCCGAAGAGCAGCAGTACGGAGCCGCCGAGCATGCCGACCGCCCAGCGCACGGCGAGATAGCGCACGGCCCGGCTACCGGTGTAGTCGGCCGCGTTCTCGCTCTCCAGGAACGTCGCCAGCCGCCACCGTTCGACCTCGGCCAACTGGCGGGCGCCGGTCTCGATCCGCTCGACTATCCGCTCCGCCGCCGTCCGGCGGGACTCGGCCCGTACCCAGAGCACCAGCAGGATCGACCCGAGCCCGAGCAGGTACGTCAGCTCCACCGCCGCGGTCACCGCACCGATCAGCAGTCCGGCGCCGAGCCGCAGCGAGCGGCGGAGCAGGCCGGGCAGGGCGCGGCCGGCGTCCCGCCGGGCCGCCGGAGCGGCGCCGTCGGTCACGTTCTCCGGCCCTGCTGACACCTCTGGAGGCTACCGGTGTGGTTTTCCACAGGTACGGCGCTGGGGACCGCGCCCGGCCGGTGCGCTCAGCCGGCGGTGCCGGCCGGTTCCGGGTCGGCGGCGGCGGTCGGGGCGGCCGGTTTGACCGAGCGGAGCAGCACGGTGGCGACGTCGACCACCTCGACCTGGTCGCCGGCCTCCTTGCCGTTGACCCCGTCGTTCAGCATCGTCGAGCAGAACGGGCAACCGACCGCGACCGTCTTCGCGCCGGTCGACATCGCCTCCTCGACCCGGTCGACGTTGATCCGCTTGCCGATCCGCTCCTCCATCCACATCCGGGCACCGCCCGCGCCGCAGCAGAAGGAGCGCTCCTGGTTGCGCGGCATCTCGGTGATCCCGTCGGCCGCGGCCGCGCCGAGCACCTCGCGCGGCGGGGTGAAGATCCGGTTGTGCCGGCCCAGGTAGCACGGGTCGTGGTAGGTCAGCCCGCCGTCCACCGGCTGGACCGGGGTGAGCCGGCCCTCGGCGACCAGGTGGGCCAGCAACTGGGTGTGGTGCACGACCTCGAACTGGCCGCCGAGTTCGCCGTACTCGTTGCCGAGGGTGTTGAAGCAGTGCGGACAGGTGGCGACGATCTTGCGCTTCGCCGGCTCACGGTCGCCGAACGCCTCGTTCAGGGTCTCCACGTTCTGCTGGGCGAGCATCTGGAAGACGAACTCGTTGCCGATCCGCCGGGCCGGGTCGCCGGAGCAGGTCTCGCCCTCGCCGAGGATGGCGAAGTTCACCCCGGCGGAGTGCAGCAGGGTGGCCACCGCTCGGGTGGTCTTCTTGGCCCGGTCCTCGAAGGCCCCGGCGCAGCCGACCCAGAACAGATATTCGAAGTCCTCGACCTCGCCGACCCGGGGCACCTCGAAGTCGAGCCCCTTGGTCCAGTCTTCCCGGGTGTTCGGCGGGGCTCCCCACGGGTTGCCCTTGTTCTCCAGGTTGCGCAGCATCACGCCGGCCTCGGACGGGAAGCTCGACTCGATCAGCACCTGGTAGCGGCGCATGTCCACGATGTGGTCGACGTGCTCGATGTCGACCGGGCACTGCTCGACACAGGCCCCGCAGGTGGTGCAGGACCAGAGCACGTCCGGGTCGATCACCCCGAGTTCCTCGGCACCGCCGATCAGCGGCCGGTTCGCCTCGGCCAGCGCCAGCACGTCGACGTGCGCCAACTGGGCCTCGGTCGCCTTCTCCTCACCGGTCAGGTCCTTGCCGCCGCCGGCCAGCAGGTACGGCGCCTTGGCGTACGCGTGGTCGCGCAGCGACAGCACCAGCAGCTTCGGCGAGAGCGGCTTGCCGGTGTTCCAGGCCGGGCACTGCGACTGGCACCGCCCGCACTCCGTGCAGGTGGTGAAGTCCAGCAGGCCCTTCCAGGTGAACTGCTCGACCTGGGCCACCCCGAACTGGTCCTTTTCCGGGTCGGCCTCCTCGAAGTCGAGCGGCTTGCCGTTGCTGGTCATCGGGCGCAGCGCGCCGAGCCCGGAGCCGGCCCGGCCGGGGTCGCGCTTGAAGAAGATGTTGGGGAAGGCGGCAAACCGGTGCCAGGCGACACCCATGGTCACGTTCAGCGAGATGACGATGACCCAGGTCATCGAGATCGCGATCTTCACCAGGGCGGTGACGCTGGTGCCCGCGTCCCAGGCCGGCAGCAGCGCGCCGATCGCGTGGCTGACCGGGGTGGCCCAGGCCGGGAACTCGAAGTGGTCGGTGGCGACCTTGAAGCCCCGGATCAGGAACCCGCAGACCAGTACGGCCAGCACCACGGCCTCGACGAAGTAGCCCTGCCACATGGTCGAGCCGGTGAACCGGGACCGGCGGGTCGGGTTGCCCGGCCGGTTGCCGAGCCGGATGCCGATCAGCACCAGGATCCCGACCACCCCGAGGATCCCGATCAGCTCGGTGACCAGGCCATAGCCGACCCAGTGCCCGACCAGCGGCAGTCCGCCGGTCGGGCTGACCACCTCGAAGTACGCCTCCAGCACAAGCAGCGACAGGACGACGAAGGCGACCATCACGAACCAGTGCGCGGCGCCCACCACGCTCCAGCGCAGCATCCGGGTGTGGCCGAGCGTCTCGACCAGCATGTTCCGGGCCCGGACGCCCCGGTCGGTGAACCGCCCCGGGTCGGGCTGGCCGAGCCGGATCACCGCGGTCATCCGCAGCACCGCGCGGGTCGCCAGCCACACCGCGACCGCGGTGATGCCGGCGGCGAGGATCGTGGTGACGATCTGGACGCTGCCCATGCCTGTTGGCCCTCCCCGTCCTGCTGCCTGCCCTCGTCCGCCGCCCGGCCGGCGGTCTGTCGACCGGCGGCGGCGATGTACGCAGCCTACGCGGCGAGGTTACTCGTTGGTAACGTGACTATCCTCGCAGCGACGGTCGTCACAGCCGAGCTGGGCGGTGCGAGGTACGCGCCGGCCCGGGTGGGGCCGCCGGGCGGACCGGCCGGCACCGTCGCCCCGGCTCGACCGGGCGGTCGACCACGGGTCGGGACCGCCGGAGCGGGAAACCCGGGCCGCGGTCAGCGCCAGCGGGAGAGCAGGCCGAGCGAGCCGACCATCGCACCGAAGCCGATGGCGAGGTTCCAGTACCGCCAGGTGGCGACGGGGTATTCCATGTCGGACAGGTAGAAGACCACCAGCCAGCCGATGCCGAAGACGATCAACCCGACCGCCGTGGCTGGCAGCCAGACCGGGCTAGGCTTGCGGGTCGCCGCCGTGGACGTGGGACGGACGTCCGTCGGCGGGGTGTACACCTTCTTCTTACGTACCTGAGACTTGGGCACGGCGCTCTCCTGAGGGGGTGGTGATCCTCGTCCGGCCTGACAACCGGACGCAAGGGCGACGGTCCATGGCCAATAATGTTCGACAGCTAGCGTAGTCGCGAGAACCCGTTCAGGCCACGGACCCGGGCATCTGGGTACGGACGGTTGAACGCCCGGATCGCCTCGGTAATTCCCGCGATTAGGACATAATTAGCATATTGGCATGATCGTGAGGGGGAAGGCTCGATGGAGTACACCTCCGGCGTCGCGTCCTGGCGGAAGGTGCTCCGCCGCGCCGCCGTGGGGCTGCTGCCCCGGCGGTCGGCCGAGCGCCGCCCCGGGTGGTCGGTAGGCGTACCCCTGATCGCGCTCGCCGCCGGGCTGCTCTTCACCACCACGGCCACCACCGCCGGCGGCACCTCGCTGCGCGAGGACCGTCGCCCGGAGCTCGCCCAGCTCATCGAGGACCGCCGCGAGCAGGTGGCCTCGGGCCAGGAGCGGGCCGCCGCGCTCCGCGACGACGTGGAGAGCCAGACCGAGGCGCTCGGCGGCTCCGACGGCCGGGTGGCGGCCCAGCGGGACCGGGCCACGGGCAGCCGGGAAGCGGCCGGGTTCACCGCGCTGACCGGCCCGGGGATCTCCGTCGAACTCGATGACGCGCCGCAGCAGAGCGACGGCAAGTTGCCGACCGACGCCCGCAACGACGATCTCGTGGTGCACCAGGGCGACGTGCAGGCCGTGGTCAACGCGCTCTGGGCCGGAGGTGCCGAGGCCATGACCATCATGGGTGTCCGTGTCCTCTCCACCAGCGCGGTACGCTGCGTGGGGAACACTCTGCTCCTGCACGGCCGGGTGTATTCACCACCGTTCCGAATCACCGCCATCGGCAATCCCGCCGCACTACAGCGAGCACTCGCCGCGTCCGAGGGGGTCCGGTTGTTCAAGGACGCGGTCACCCATTACCACCTCGGATACCACGAGGCAGTGGAGCCTAGCGTGACGGTTCCCGCGTACGACGGTCCCGGCGGACTCCGGTCGGCCAAGGTTCCTGGGTGAGCCCGGTGACCGGCGACCCGAACTCCGCCCGCAACGGTCGGCACCGCGCGCCGGACGGCGACGACCCGACCATGTACATTCCCCGGCTGCCGGAGGCCGACGAGCCACCGGAGACCGACCGGGCAGCGCGTCCGCCCCGCCCGGAGCCGGCGGAGCCGGGCGGCCGCCGCCTGCGGATCACCGTTGACCACGTCGTGGCACCGCCGCCGGGCCGGGCACCGCGTGCGCCCGAGCC
This sequence comes from Plantactinospora sp. ZYX-F-223, assembly GCF_039649625.1. Lineage (NCBI taxonomy): Bacteria > Bacillati > Actinomycetota > Actinomycetes > Micromonosporales > Micromonosporaceae > Plantactinospora > Plantactinospora sp. ZYX-F-223. Next base: position 18,994 of record NZ_JBDJAV010000030.1, read on the forward strand.
GCCACCGCCGGCCGCGCACGACACCATGGACCTGCCCGCGCACGGCACCATCGGACCGCCCGTCGGCGACTCCGGCCGCTATCCGAGCGCCGATCCGGTCGGGCGCGCCCCGTCCGGTCCGCCGGAGCCGCGTCCGGGAGAGCACGGTCACCCGGGCGAGCGCCGGGGTCCGGTCGAGAGCTACCGCCCGCAGCCGTACTCGCCGGTCGAGCCCGAGTTCCGGATCGCCCACCCTCCGGCCGACCGCCGGGAGTCAGCGCCGCCCGCCAGCCGGCGGGACGGGACAGCCGATTCGGAGCGCTGGCCGCCGGGACCAGGCCCCGACCGCCGGGAGCCGGCACCAGCGGTCCGACCGGGCGCCTGGGAGCCGTCCCCGGCCGCCGACCCCGGCCATTGGGAACCGTCCCCGGATGCCGACCTCGGCCGCCGGGCCCCCGCGCCGGCCGTCCCCGACCCCTGGGCGCCGCCGGCGGCTTCCGCTGGCGCCGCCCGGCCGACCCCCGGCGGTACGCCCGACCGGCTCGGCGGCGCACCCGCGCAACTCGACGGGACCGGCCAGGCTCACGTGACCGGTCACGTCCCCGGAACCGCGGGGACCGGCCACGTCGCAGGGACCGGCCACGTCGCAGGGACCGGCCACGTCGCAGGGACCGGCCACGTCGCAGGGACCGGCCACGTCGCGGGGACCGGCCACGTCGCGGGGACCGGTGCGGCCGGGCAGGTCCACAGGACCGGTCGCGCCGACAGCCCGACGACGCTCATCCCGGCCGTCGCGCCGTCGCGGGACCCGGAGACCACCGCGCCGATCCCGCCCATGCCGCACCGCGGCTCCGGAGCCGACGGCGCCACCACCGCCTTGCCGCAGGTCCGGCCCGCAGCCGCGCCCCGCCAGGAGGACATCGAGTCCACCGCGCTGATCGGCGCGATCCCGCCCCGACCGGCGACCGACGACGGCGGGGACGGCGGGGCGGACGCCGACCAGCGTCCCCGGCGCGGTGAGCGGGTCGTCCGGCTCCGGCCGGAGCAGACCGGCGAGGGCTACAAGAGCGTCTACTCCGAGCTGACCCGGCCGTCGATCGGCTCCCGGATCCGGACCGGCATCCGGGCCACCGGCGAGGTGCTGATCACCTTCGGCCTGGTCGTCCTGCTCTTCGCGGCGTACGAGGTCTGGGGCAAGTCGACCATCGTCAACGCGCACCAGGACGACCTGGGCCAGCAGTTGGCCCAGCAGTGGGACGAGCCCGACCCGACGGTCGGCCCGACTCCCACCGGTACCCCGAAGCCGATCAAGCCGGTGCCGGGCAAGCCGATCGCCGGCCTCTACATCCCGAAGCTGGACAAGCACTGGGTGGTCGTCGAGGGCGTCACCCAGAAGGATATCCGGTACGCCCCCGGCCACTATCCGACCAGCGCCCTGCCCGGCCAGGTCGGCAACTTCTCGGTCGCCGGTCACCGGAACCGGGCCACCTTCTGGCGGCTGGACGAACTCGACGACGGCGACGCGATCGTGGTGGAGTCCAAGGACGCCTGGTTCGTCTACCACGTGTCACAGACCCGGATCGTCCGGCCGTCCCAGGTCGAGGTGGTCGCCCCGGTCCCCGGCAAACCGGGTGCGAAGGCGACGAAGGCGATGTTGACCCTGACCACCTGCAACCCGAAGTTCGACAACTACCAGCGGTTGATCGTGCACGCCGAACTGATCCGTACCGAGCTGAAGGCGGTCGGCTCGCCCCGGCCACCCGAGTTGGACGGCTGACCGGCGATGTACGCGTGGATCTGGCGCAAGCTGCCGTTCGGAGTTCCGGGCAAGCTGATCGGCTCGCTGCTGATCACCGCGAGCCTGCTCGCCCTGCTCTGGTACGTCGTCTTTCCGTGGGCCGAACCGCTGCTGCCATTCGACGACGTCCAGGTGACCCAGGACGACGGCGTTCCCGGTGATCCGGCCGGCGAGCCGGGGGTGGACGGCGAGGATCCGGGGGTCGGCGGTGAGCCGTCCGGCGACGGGCACGAGTTGCCGTACGACACCACCCGGAACAACACCCCGCCCCCGAGCCCGAGCAGGTAGGCCGATGCGCGTCCTCGTGATCGACAACTACGACTCGTTCGTCTTCAACCTCGTGCAATATCTGGGCCAGCTCGGCGCCGACTGCGAGGTACGCCGCAACGACGAGATCGACCTCGCCGAGGTGGGCCGGCTCGACGTGGCCGGGGTGCTGCTCTCTCCCGGCCCCGGTACCCCGGACCGGGCCGGTGTCTGCCTCGACGTGATCCGCGAGTACGCCGGCAGGCTGCCGATCCTCGGCGTCTGCCTCGGCCACCAGGCCATCGGCGCCGCCTTCGGGGCGACCGTCGAGCGGGCACCCGAGTTGCTGCACGGCAAGACGTCCGAGGTGCGGCACCGGGACGTGGGCGTACTGGCCGGGCTGCCGGACCCGTTCACCGCGACCCGGTACCACTCGCTCGCCGTACTGCCCGAGACCCTGCCGGCGGAGATCGAGGTCACCGGCTGGACCGAGTCGGGCGTGGTGATGGCGATCCGGCACCGTGACCTGCCGATCGAGGGCGTGCAGTTCCACCCCGAGTCGGTGCTGACCGAGGGTGGCCACCTGATGCTGGCCAACTGGCTCGCCGGTTGCGGCCTGCCCGCCGCACTGGACCGGGCTCCCGCGCTGGCTGCCGAGGTCGACGCCCGGCGCCGGGCCGCCTTCGTCACGGTCTGACCCGCGCCACTCCCGGCGCGGTCTGACCGGGCCGCACAGGTGCGATCAGCGTGATTCCGGGCGGGTCGCCGACGGGTTCACCGGTGGGAACAGCCCACCCCCGCCGCCGCCGTTGCCCGTCCCGGTGGTGGGCGAGGGCGTGGGGGTGGGCGGGGTCGGGTCGTCTTCCTCTTCCGGCACGCTCACGGTGATCGTCACGGTTGTGCTGGTCGCCCTCTTCGACCCGCCGGGCGGGTTCTGCCCGGTCACCTCGCCGGCCTCGGCGGGCGGCACCGGCTCACCGTCGACGACCTTTACCTCGAAGCCGGCCTCCCTCAGCCGATCCCGGGCCTCGTCCTCCTGGAGCCCGAGGACCCGAGGCACCTCGACGACGTTGCCCCGGGAGACCTCGACGGTCACGGTGCTGCGCGGGGCGACCTTCTCACCCTCGTCGGGATCGACCTTGGTGACGATGCCCTTCGGTTCGGTGCTGTTCACGTCCTTGCGTTGCACGGTCAGTCCGAGGCCCTTGAGCTGGCCTTCGACCGCCTCGAACCGCCCGCCCACCAGGTTCGCCGGGATCGTCACGGTGCCGGGGCCGGCACAGACCCGGATCTCGACCTCGGTGCCCGGGTCGACCTTGGAGTTCGGCTGCCGGCTCTGCGAGGTGACCTCCCCCACCTCGCAGTCGTCGCTGGTGTCCGCCGCGCCGAGCTTGGGGGTCAGCTCGGCCTGGCGCAGCGTGTTCTCGGCGGCCTCCTGGGTGCTGCCGACCACGTCCGGCACCTCGACGTCGGCCGGCGTGCCGCCGCCGTTGTTGTTGTTGTTGAGCATCAGGGCGGCGACCAGGGCGATCACCGCGAGCACCCCGAGACCGCTCAGCGTGGCGATCACCCAGGCGGACGCCTTGCGGCGCCGGGCGTCGCCGACCCGGGCCGGCGGCATCGGCCGGCCCCCGCCGGTCTGGATCGGCCGAGTGGTGGCGGTGTGCGACATCGCCATCGTCTCGTCCTCGCGCAGCACCGGGGTGGCCATCACCGGCCGGCCGGCCGCCGCGCGGAGCAGGTCGGCCCGCATCTCCGCCGCGCTCTGGTAGCGGTTGAGCGGGTTCTTCGACAGCGCCTTGAGCACGATCGCGTCGATCGGCGGGGTGACGTCCGGGTTCAGATCACTCGGCGACGGCGGATCTTCCCGTACGTGCTGGTAGGCGACGCTGACCGGGCTGTCGCCCACGAACGGCGGATGGCCGCAGAGCAGCTCGAACAGGACACAACCGGCGGCGTAGACGTCCGACCGGGCGTCCACCGCCTCGCCCCGGGCCTGCTCCGGGGAGAGGTACTGGGCCGTACCGATCACCGCGCTGGTCTGCGTCATCGTGGTGGCACCGCTGGCCAGCGCGCGGGCGATGCCGAAGTCCATCACCTTGACCTGGCCGGTCTGGGTCATCATCACGTTGCCGGGCTTGATGTCCCGGTGGATGATGCCGTGCCGGTGGCTGAACTCCAGCGCCGCGCAGACGTCGGCGGTGATCTCCAGGGCCCGCCGGGGCATCAGCCGACCCTCGGCGGCGAGTACCTCCTTGAGCGTCCGGCCGTTGACGAACTCCATGACGATGAACGGCAGCGTCTCGCCGGTCGGCGCGATCTCCTCGCCGGTGTCGTAGACGGCGACGATTGCCGGGTGGTTCAGCGACGCGGCGTTCTGCGCCTCTCGCCGGAAACGCATCTGGAAGGTGTCGTCACGGGCCAGATCGGTACGAAGCATCTTGATCGCGACGTCGCGGCCGAGCCGGAGGTCGCGCCCACGGTGCACCTCGGCCATGCCGCCGTAACCGAGCAGCTCGCCGACCTGGTACCTGCCACCCAGCAGGCGGGCCTGCGCCGTCATCTCGTCTGTCGTCCTTCGCTCATCTGGTCACCCCGTCGGGGCCCACGGTCCGCTGCACCAGACGGTACGGCGCACCGGGTGGTGCGTCGCGTCCGGCTTCCGACCGCAATTCCGTTGTCGCCGCCTGGGGCGCTGGCATGCTGCTGTTCTGGTTTCGGTTCTCTGTCAACTTGAAGGCAATCACGCCCGAGCAGATCAGTACCAACAGGCCAAGCACGACGAAGAGCGCGATCAGCAACGAGCGGTTCCCGGGCGACGGCGGCGGTGAAGCCGGACGCCCCGGATACGAGTATGCGGCCTCCGGCCGGGGCCGGACCGGCTGCGGCACCGCAGCCGCACCCCGGTTGTAACCGCCGGGTCCGACCGGCGCCGCGCCGGCCGGCGGCCGCGCCACCGGCCCGACGGCCGGCGAGTGCGGTGCGGGCGATGCCACCCGCGCGGCGCCGGGTGGCACCCGGGGCGCGGGCGGGACCGAGGTCGGCCGGGGCGGCATCGCGGGCGCGGGTGGCTGCGGTGCGGGGCGCTGCGGCGGCACCGGCAGCGAGGCGACCGGCCGGCCGGGCTGGTTGGCCATCCCGATCGTGGCGGCGGCCTGCCGGGACACCGCCGCCAGCTCGGCGGCGCTCTGCCAGCGGGCCTTCGGGTCCTTCGCCATCGACCGCTCGACGATCGCCCGGATCGCCGGCGGGATGTCGCCGGGAAGCTGCCGGGGAGTGTCCCGGACGTGCTTCATGGCGATCTCGATCGCGCTGTTGCCCTCGAACGGCCGCCGGCCGGCGAGACACTGGTACGCGACCACCCCGAGCGCGTACACGTCGGAGCAGGCGGTGGCGACCTCGCCGGCCGCCTGCTCCGGCGAGATGTACGACGCCGTGCCGAGCACCGAGCCGGCGGCGGTGAGCTGGCCGACCAGGGCCGAGCGGGCGATGCCGAAGTCGGTGAGCACCAGCGTGCCGTTCGGCCGGACCAGCAGGTTTCCCGGCTTCACGTCCCGGTGCACGATGCCCTTGTCGTGCGCCGCCTGCAACGCGTCGGCGGCCTGCGCGACCAGTGCCATGGTGCGGGCCGGGGTGAGCCGGCCGACCCGGCTCAGCGTCCGGGACAGCGCGTCGCCCTCGACGTACTCCATGACCAGGAAGGCGATCTGCTGGTCGCTGCCGTAGTCGTAGACGTCCACCACCCCGGGGTGGTTGATGGTGGCCATGGTCCGGGCCTCACCCCGGAAGCGCTCGGCGAAGCCCGGCTCGTCCAGCAGCGCCGGCAGCAGGATCTTGACCGCCACCGTACGGCCGAGCACCTCGTCGGTGCCCCGCCACACGTCGCCCATGCCGCCGCCGGCGATCCGCTCGTCAAGGCGGTACCGGTTACCGAGCAGCACTCCGGGCTTCAGCATCTCAGCGGCCTCCCCGGTCGGTGATGACCGCCCGCATGATCAGCTGGCTGATCCGCGCCGCCTCGGCGCTGCCACCCGGCCCGGCGGCCTCCAGGAAGACGCAGACCGCGGAGACCGGCTTGCCGGCGTCGTTGATCGCGAACCCGATGAACCAGCCGTGGTCGTCGCTGTTTCCACCGGTCTCGGCGGTACCGGTCTTGCCGCCGACCCGGTAGTCGTTGATCCTCGCGTTCCTGCCGGTGCCGTTCTGCACCACGCTGACCATCATGTCCTGGAGCTGCTTGGCGACGTCGGCGCTGACCGGCTCGCGCAGCTCCTTGGGGACCGCGGTGTAGTAGTCGGTGGTGCGGTCCGGGCCGAGCTGCTGCTGCACGAGGTAGGGCCGCATCTGCCGCCCGTCGTTGGCCACCGTGGCCGCGATCAGCGCGCCCTGCAACGGGGTCATCCGGACGTCGTTCTGCCCGATCGAGGACATGGCCACCTGCGGCGGGTCGTCGTTGCCGTCCGGGGTGGCCATCTCGCCGGTACGGCTGGCCGCCACCTTCTGGCCCGATCCGTTGAGCCGACCCACGGTCAGCTCGTCGTCCTCGAACCCGAACTGGCGGGCCTCGTCCTTGAGCTTGTCGGCACCGAGCTTGACCCCGAGCTGGGCGAACCCGGTGTTGCAGGACTCGGTCAACGCCTGGGTCAGCGTCACCTGGGCCTCCGGGCAGATGCTCGGCGCCGCGTTGCGGATCGGCTGGCCGGCGGTCGGCGCGAGGTAGTTCGGACCGGCCGGGATCCGCTGGCCGGGGTCGTACCCGTTCTCCAGCGCGGCGGCCGAGGTGATGACCTTGAAGGTGGAGCCCGGCGGGAAGGTTTCGGAGAGCGCCCGGTTCTTCAGCGGGCCGTCCTTGGCCGCGTCGAGCTGGTCGTACGCCGCCTGGGCCTGCTTGGTGTCGTGGTCGGCCAGCGGGTTCGGGTCGAAGCTCGGCATCGAGACGAGTGCCTGGATCGCCCCGGTGGTGGGGTCGAGCGCCACCGCCGCACCCTTGGTCACGTCGTTGCGGTTGTTGGCCAGCTCACGGTAGGCGGTTTCCTGGGCCCGGGGGGAGAGGGTGAGCAGGATGTTCCCGCCGGCGGTCTGGTTGCCGGTGAAGAGGTCCCGCACCCGGTCGCCGAAGAGCTGGTCGCTGGTGCCGGCGAGGAAGTCGTTCTCGCTCTTCTCGATGCCGGTGTCGGCCAGGTTGACCGGCTTGTACCCGAGCGCGTGCGCGTACACCTCGCCCTTGGGGTAGGTGCGGAGGAACTTGAGTTTGCCGCTGGTCTCCTTGCTGGTCGCCAGGGGCGTTCCGCCGGCCTCGATGATCCCGCGCTTGCGCTCGTACTCGGCGACCTGGACCCGGCCGTTGTAGTCGCTGTTGCGATATTCGTCGGCCTTGTACGCCTGCACGTAGTTGAGGTTGACGAAGAGCAGGCCGAACAGGACCATCACGACGACGCCGATCTTGCGCAACGGTGCGTTCATGGCCTGATCACCTCCGTTGTGGCGCCGTGCAATTGTGCCGGCGGCCCGGCGGGTGTCCCGCTGGGCCGGGCCGGGGAAGCGGAGTCGACCGGCCGGCGCGCGGCGTCGGAGATCCGGAGCAGGGCCGCGACCAGCAGCCAGTTCGCCATCAGCGACGAACCACCGGCGGAGAGGAACGGCGTGGTCTGGCCGGTGAGCGGGATGAGACCGCTGACCCCACCGATGATCACGAAGAGCTGGAGGCAGACCGTGAAGGAGAGGCCCCCGGCGAGCAGCTTGCCGAACGAGTCGCGGACGGCCAGCGCGGCCCGCAGCCCCCGCTCGATGATCAGCAGGTAGACCACCAGCAGCGCGGAGAGCCCGAACAGCCCGATCTCCTCGCCCAGCCCGGCGAAGACGAAGTCCGTGTGCACCTCGGGAATCTCGGTCGGCTGCCCGGCGCCGGGGCCGGTCCCGAAGAGCCCACCGGTACCCAGCCCGAGCAGCCCCTGGAGGGTCTGCCAACCACTGCCGTACGGGTCGCCGTACGGGTCGAGCCAGATGTCCACCCGGGTGTAGAAGCTGGCGAACGGGCCCCCGACGGTGCTGCCGAGATACCAGGCGAGCACGGCACCGCCGAAGAAGAGCAGCAGGCCGATGATCAGCCAACTGACCCGTTCGGTGGCGATGTAGAGGGTGACCACGAACATGCCGAAGTAGAGCAGCGAGGTGCCGAGGTCCTTCTGGAAGACCAGCACCCCGAGACTGATCAGCCAGACCACGATGACCGGGCCGAGGTCCCGGCCGCGCGGGAAGTCGATGCCGAGGAAACGCCGGCTGGCCAGCGAGAGCACCTCGCGCTTGCGCACCAGGTAGTAGGCGAAGAAGACCAGCAGGGCCAGCTTGGCGAACTCACCCGGCTGGATCGTGAACCCGCCGACGCTGATCCACAGCTTGGCGTCCGACTGCGGGTTCACCTGCGAATACTTGGCGGGTAGCAGCGCCGGGGTGATCACCAGAACGATGCCGGCCAGGACCAGGGTGTAGGCGTACCGGGAGATCGCCCGGTGGTCGCGGATCAGCACCAGCAGCCCGGCGGCGAGCGCCACCGAGAGCAGCGTCCAGGCGAGCTGCCGCCCACCGGTGCCGGAGAACATGGTGAGGTCGGCGCGCTCCTCGGGAGTGGTCCGGCCCAGGTCCAGCCGGCGCAGGAAGGCCACGCCGAGGCCGTTGACCAGGGCGACCGCCGGCACCAGCACCGGATCGGCGTACGGCGCCAGGAACCGGATCACCACGTGGATCGCCAGGAAGACGGCGGTGATCGACGCGATCGGCACCCAGAAGTCGAACGTCACCGTGTCGAGCAGGTTCGCCTCGGCCGTCGCCGCGTACGCCGCCACCACGACCATGGCCAGCAGCAGCAGCGCCAACTCGGCATTCCGCCTGGACCTGGCGGCGAATCGGACACGTGGCAGCTCGCCCGTTGGTGCGGGCGTCGATGCCGATCCAGGCGGGGCGGTCACGTGAATTCCCTCGGATCGTCGGAGCTGACGCTCACTCGATCGACCGGCATCCCGCAGGGTCGGTGACCGGCGGGATCGGGTCGGACGGTGGCGCGTCGGGCGTGTCCGCCGGAGTGGCGGTCGCCCGCACGGTCTGGCCGGGGGTAGGAGTGGGCGCGGACGGGGTCGGCGTGGTGGCGCTCGGCGTGGGGGTCGGGCCGGGCGTGGCGCTCGGCTGGCAGAGCGGCTTCAGGTTGGGGTTGCCCGGGTCCTCGTTGGTCAGCTCGGCGAGCCGGCGTACCGCGTCCGGCTCGTCGTCGGCCTGGATGCCCTGCTTCACCTGCTCCTGGGCGGCGTCGGTCAGGTCGTCCAGCTTCGTCGGGCTGGTCGCGTGCACGTTCGACAGGTCGAGCCCGGCGATCCGGCCCGGAATGCCCTGGAAGACCGCGAGCTGACCGTCGTCGGTGGCACCGACATAATATTGCCGCTGGGTGTAGTCCCAGCCGAACCAGAGTCCCGCGCCGACCACTCCGAGCAGCGCCACCACGATTACGGCGGTACGCAGCGGATGCCGGTGCGGACGCATCGACTCGTCGTCGCCGGCCGGTTCGGGCTCGGCCGGCTCCGGGCTGGCCGGACGCGGCGGGGAGAGCGCCGAGGCCCGGGCGGCCGGCGTCGAGTCGTCGGCCGAGGTCGCCATGCCCCGGTCCCGGGAGGCCGCGCCGCCGACTATCGGGGCCGCCTCCAGGATGTCCTGGTCGCTGGCGTCCGCGATGATCACGGTGATGTTGTCCGGACCGCCGCCCCGGAGGGCGAGCTGCACCAGCCGCTCGACGCAGGCCTGGGGGTCCTTGAGGTTGCGCATGGTGTCCGCGATGGTCTCCGCGCTCACCACGCCGGAGAGCCCGTCGCTGCAGATCAGGTAGCGGTCACCGGTGCGGACCTGGCGTACGGAGTATTCGGGGTCGATGTCGCGACCGTCCAGCGCCCGGGTGAGCAGCGACCGCTGCGGGTGGCTGCTCGCCTCCTCCAGGCTGATCCGGCCCTCGTCGACCAGCATCTGGACGTACGTGTCGTCCTTGGTGATCTGGGCGAACTCGCCCTCGCGGAGCAGATAGGCACGGGAGTCACCGATGTGCACCATGCCGATCTTGCTGCCCGAGAAGAGCAGAGCGGTGAGCGTGGTGCCCATCCCCTCGAGATGCGGATTGGCGTCCACGGTGTCGCGCAACTGTTGGTTGGCGGTGTCCACGGCCGAACGCAGCGCGTCGACGAGGGCGTCACCCGGGACGTCCTCGTCGAGCGGGGCCATGGCACCGATGACGATGTTGCTGGCGACGTCACCGGCGGCCATCCCACCCATGCCGTCGGCCACGGCGAGAAGCCGTGGCCCGGCATAGACGGAATCCTGATTGCCGTCTCGGATCAGCCCGCGGTCGCTGTGCGCCGCGTAACGCAGGGTCAGAGTCATGGCCGTAATTCGAGAGAAGTGCGGCCGATCCGGATCGGCACGCCGAGGGGGACGGGGGTAGGTCCGGTGACCTTAGCGCGATCGAGGTAGGTCCCGTTAGTCGAGCCGAGATCTTCGACGAACCACTGCCCGGATCGGGGCACGAGCCGGGCGTGCCGGGCCGAGGCGTAGTCGTCGGTGATCACCAGCGTGGAGTCCTCCGCCCGGCCGATGGTGATCTGTGCTTCGCCGAGCGTGATCCGCGTACCGGCGAGTTGGCCGCCGGTGACGACCAGCTGGTGCGCCGCCCGGCCCCGTTTGACCTTCGCCGGTTTGTTCTGTCCCAGCGCGGCCCCCACCCCGCGCGGCGCGGCGACGAGGCGACTGGACCTCGCGCCGGCGAAGAGGTCCCGACGGATCACCCCGACCACCGTGAAGACGAAGATCCACAGCAGGACGATGAAGCCGATCCGGGCAACGGTGATAACAAATGGGGGCAAGGTGGTTAGCCGTCCACGCGGAAGGTCAGGGTGGTGGTGCCGAGCTGGATCATGTCGCCCGGGTTGAGCGCCACGGCCGAGACCCGCTGCCCGTTGACCATGGTGCCGTTGGTCGACCCGAGATCGGTCAGCACCACCTGGGCACCGTCGAAGTCGAGCCGGGCGTGCCGGCGGGAGATGCCGACGTCCGGCAGCCGCAGGTTCGCCTGGTCACCCCGGCCGATCACGGTCGAACCCATCTGCAACGGATAGGTGCGGCCGTCGCCGGAGACGAGCCGGATGTTGCGACCACCGGCGCCGTGTCCCGGCGGTGGGCCGTAGCCGCCGCCCTGGTCGTACGGCGGGTAGCCACCCGGCTGCTGGTCGTATGGCGACTGGTGCACCGGGGCGACGTCGCCGCCGGTGTAGACCTCGGCGGTGACCCGGAACATCCCCGTGTCGAGACCGTCCCCGCGCTCGATCTCGACGATGACGTCGCCGTAGACCGTCCACGCCTGCTCGCCGATGAACTCCGCCTGCGACTGGGCCAACTCCTGGGCCAGCGCGGCGGCGTACGGCGCCAGCCGACTGTGGTCGTACGGTGAGAGATCGATCACGTAGCGGTTGGGTACCAGGGTGCGCCCACCGGCGAGGATCGCCTTGTGCGCCTCTGCCTCCCGCTGCATCGCGTTGAGGATCTCGACAGGGTGCACGACCCCTTTGAACACCTTTGCGAAGGCCCCCTCGACCAGGCCCTCCAGACGCTTCTCAAAGCGTTGCAGCACGCTCACCGGCTCCTCCTCGGGTTCCGAGGACATGATGGTATCCGGCCGCCGCACGTGCGGCTCGCACGCCGCTCGGCCGCCTGCAGCCGGCCTCTCCTCAGCGGCCGGGGTTGGTCGTGCTACTCTTCCATCCGCTGCGGGCAGTAACGCCCGCAGCGGCAGTAGGGACAGCGTAGTATGTCCCGGCACATGCCGAAGAGCGGGCTCCGGACATGATTGTTATTGTCCTGTGGCGCGCTCGGGGGATGAGCCGGGTTGGTCCGAGCCCTTTCGTCGAGAGGGCACGGGGCGACGCGGGTCACGCCTCGCAAGGGGAAGTGGCGGAATGGCAGACGCGCACGGTTCAGGTCCGTGTGCCCGAAAGGGCGTGGGGGTTCAACTCCCCCCTTCCCCACCGCTTCGAGGGGCTCCGTGGTGACACGGGGCCCCTCGTTCATATCGGGGCAAAGGCGCCACCGCGCTATGCTCCGGTGGTTTCCGACCCGAGGGCGAACCAGGAGTGACGTGTGACAGTCGCGTTGGTGACCGGATCCGGCGGCCTGATCGGATCCGAGGCGGTCCGGCACTTCGCCGGGCTCGGCCTGGACGTGGTCGGAATCGACAACGACATGCGCCGGCGGTTCTTCGGCCCGGAGGCGTCCACCGCGTGGAACGTGCTGCGGCTCACCAGTGACCTCGGCGACGCGTACACGCACCACGACGTGGACATCCGCGACCGGGACGCGCTGGCCGAGATCTTCCGGCGGTACGGCCGGGACATCGGCGTGGTGATCCACACCGCCGCACAGCCCTCGCACGACTGGGCCCTGCGCGACCCGTACACCGACTTCGACGTGAACGCGGGCGGCACGCTGAACGTCCTGCAGAACGTCCGCGAGCACTGCATCGACGCGCCGGTGATCCACTGCTCCACCAACAAGGTCTACGGCGACCGGCCGAACAGCCTCCCGCTGGTCGAGCAGGAGACCCGCTGGGAACTCGCGGCGGACCACCCGTACTTCGACGGCATCAAGGAGGACATGTCGATCGACGCCTCGCTGCACTCGGTCTTCGGCGCCTCCAAGGTCGCCGCGGACGTGATGGTGCAGGAGTACGGTCGCTACTTCGGCATGAAGACCGCGTGCTTCCGGGGCGGCACGCTGACCGGTCCGGCGCACTCCGCCACCGAGCTGCACGGCTTCCTGGCGTACGTGATGCGCTGCAACATGGAGCGCCGGACGTACAAGATCTTCGGATACAAGGGCAAGATGGTCCGGGACGCGATCCACAGCCACGATGTGGTCGCCGCCTTCGAGGCGTTCTTCCGGGAGCCCCGCTCGGCCGCGGTCTACAACCTCGGCGGCGGGCGGCACTCGAACTGCTCGCACCTGGAGGCGTTCGCGCTGGCCGAGCAGATCACCGGGCAGGAGATGGTCACGGAATACCACGAGGCCAACCGGGTCGGCGACCACCAGTGGTGGATCGGCTCCAACGCCGCCTTCCAGCGCGACTACCCGCACTGGAAGCAGATCTACGACGTGCCGATGATCCTCCAGGAGATCTACGCCGCCAACGTCGACAAGTGGGTGCCGCAGGGCGGGGAGAAGGCGTGATCTCGCGGGGTAAGCGGAACGTGCTCGGTGTCCTGGTCGACGCGGTCGACTACGAGGCCGCGACCGAGCAGGTGGTGGCCGCCGGTCGGGAGCGCCGGCCGATGGCGCTGACCGCGCTGGCCGTGCACGGGGTGATGACCGGGGTGCTCGATCCGGCGCACAACGCCCGGCTCAACGCCTTCGACGTGGTCACCCCGGACGGGCAGCCCGTGCGGTGGGCGCTCAACCTGTTGCACCGCGCCGCGCTGGCCGAACGGGTCTACGGCCCCGACCTGACGCTGAGCGTGCTGGCCAGGTTCGCCGACGAGGGCATGCCGGTCTATCTCTACGGCTCCACCGACGCCACGCTCGCCCGGCTGATCCCGGAGCTGGAGCGGATGTTCCCGGCCCTGAAGATCGCCGGGGTGGAGTCGTCGAAGTTCCGGCCGGCCCGGCCGGGCGAGGACGCCGAGATCGCCGACCGGATCCGCTCCTCCGGGGCCCGGCTCGTGCTGGTCGGGCTCGGCTGCCCCCGGCAGGAGATCTTCGCGTACGCGATGCGGCCGCTGCTCGACATGCCGCTGATGGCGGTCGGTGCGGCCTTCGACTACCACGCCGGCCTGCTCCGCAAGCCGCCACCGTGGATGCAGCGGGTCGGCCTGGAGTGGTTGTGGCGGTTCGGCCTGGAGCCGAAGCGCCTGTTCCACCGCTACATGGTGCTCAACCCGGCGTACGTGGCCCGGCTGACCGCGCAGCGGCTCGGCATCTGGAAGGCCACCCCGCCGGCTCCGGCGAACGACCGCCCGGCCACCTTCGCGGTCTGACCCGCCCGTCCGGGTCCGGGTAGGGCTGCCCCTACCCGGGAGAGGCCGGTCGCCGGGAGTGTTTCGCCGGTGCCCGGTCCGATTGACTCACTGCCATGGACGCGGTGCGGCTGGCGGAGGTCAGCAGACGGTACGGCTCGGGCGACAGCGCGGTCACCGCGCTGGACCGGGTAACCCTCGGTTTCGCCAGCGGCACGTTTACGGCGGTGATGGGTCCGTCGGGTTCCGGCAAGAGCACGCTGTTGCAGTGTGCGGCCGGCCTGGACCGGCCGACCGCCGGCAGCGTGACCGTCGGCGACGTCGACCTCGGTGGGCTCTCCGAGACGAAGCTGACGCTGCTGCGCCGGGACACCATCGGTTTCGTCTTCCAGTCCTTCAACCTGCTTTCCGCGCTCACCGCCGAGCAGAACGTGGCACTGCCGCTGCGGCTGGCCGGGCGCCGGCCGCGCCGGGGTGACGTCCGGGCCGCGCTCGCCGCGGTGGGGCTGGCCGGACGGGCCCGGCACCGGCCGGCCCAGCTCTCCGGAGGCCAGCAGCAGCGGGTCGCGATCGCCCGCGCGCTGATCACCCGTCCCCGGGTGCTCTTCGCGGACGAGCCGACCGGCGCGCTGGACTCGACGGCCGGACGCGAGGTGCTGCGGCTGCTGCGCGGGCAGGTGGACCGGGCCGGGCAGACGATCGTGATGGTCACCCACGATCCGGTGGCGGCCGGGTACGCCGACCGGGTGGTCTTCCTCGCCGACGGTCGGGTGGCCGACGAACTGCGCCAACCGACCGCGTCGGCGGTGGCGGAGCGGATGACCGCCCTGGAGCCGGCCGTACCCGAGGCCACCGCCCCGGAGCCGGTCCGGCTCACACCGGCCCCACTCGGCGCGGACCGGCTCGCACCGGACCGGCTCGGATGGGATCGGCCCGGATGGGATCGGCCCGGATGGGATCGGCTCGGAGCGGTCGGGCCGGAGCGGGTCGCGCCGTGCTGACGCTCGCCGGCCAGACGTTCCGGAGCCGCTGGACGGCGTTCGTCGGCACCTTCGTCGCGCTCTGTCTCGGCGTCTGCCTGCTGGCCACCACCGGGCTCGCCCTGGCGGCCAGCGTCGGCGGCACGGATCGGGCCCCGACGTGGTACCGGAACGCCGACGTGGTGGTGACCGGGCCGAAGTCGGTAAGCGTCAGCACGGGTACCGGCGACGAGCGGTACACCTCGACCACGGATACGGCGTACTCGCGGCCGGTACCGGCCGAGCTGGTGGCCCGGCTGGGCGCCGTACCGGGGGTCGCCTCGGCGGTACCCGACCGTCAGGTCCCGGTGGACCTGGCCGGTACGGCCGGGATCGCCCGACCGTGGTCGGCTGCCGCGCTGGGCGGGTACGGCCCGCTGTCGGGCCGGCCGCCCACGGTGGACGGCGAGGTGGTGTCGACCTCGCCGGGCGGGCACCGGCCGGGTGATCGAATCCCGGTACAGACCCCGGACGGGCCACGGACGTTCACCGTCAGCGGGGTGCTGGCGCCGGTCTCCGGCACACCGGACGAGGACGGGCCGACGGTCGCCTTCCTCACCGACCCGGCCGCCGCCGCGCTGGCCGGCGACCGGATCACCGCGGTGGCGCTCCGGGCCGGCGACGGCGTCTCCGCCGGCACGCTGGCGGAGCGGGTCCGCGCCGCCGCGCCCGGGTTCCGGGTGCTCACCGGCGACGAGCGGCGCGCCGCCGAGCCGGATCCGGACGGCGACGAGCTGGCCATCGCGGCGTCCCTGCTGGGTACCACCGCCGGGGTGGCCACCTTCGTCTCGGTCTTCGTGGTCGCGGGTACCTTCTCGTTCGCGGTCGCCCAGCGCCGGCGCGAGTTCGCCCTGCTGCGTACCACCGGAGCCACCCCCCGGCAGATCCGCCGGCTGGTGCTCGGCGAGGCGGTACTCGTCGGGGTGCTGGCCGGGCTGGCCGGCAGCGCGCTCAGCCTGGTCACCGCGCCGCCGTACGCGCACTGGCTGGCCCGGTCCGGCTTCGCGCCGGAGGACTTCACGGCCCGGTTCATCCTCTGGCCGCTGCTCGCCGCGTCCGGGGTCGGTCTGCTGGTCGCACTGCTCGGCGCCGGGGTCGCCGCCCGGCGGGCGGCCCGGGTACGCCCGGTCGAGGCGCTGCGCGAGGCGTCGGTCGACACCCGGGTGATGGGCTGGGGGCGCTGGCTGTTCGGGCTGCTCTTCCTCGGCGGCGCGGTGCTGCTGCTCACCGCCCTGCCGGAGATCGGGGTCTCGGACGGCCTGGCCATGGTCATGCTGGTCGCCCAGTTGGCCCTGGCCGCCGCCGGGCTGCTCGCACCGGTGCTGATCCGGGTGCTCGTGCCGCTGCTCGGCGCTCCGCTGCGGGGGCAGACCGGCATGCTCGTCAGGTCGAGTGCGCTGAGCGCGCTGCGCCGGACCTCCGCCACCGCCGCCCCGATCCTGGTCACCGTCGGCATCGCGGCCACCACCCTGCCGCTGACCGCGACGCTCTGGCAGGCCGAGCAGCGTTCCGCCCGGGAGCGGGTCACCGCCGGCGCCGTGGCGATCGCGAGCGGCCCGGTCGGGCTGGCCGATCCGACGGTCGCGGCGCTCGGCCGGGTCGCCGGGGTGCGCGCCGCCGTCCCGAGCCGGCCGGGCGAGGTGTACGTGCGCAGCGACGACTACGCCGAGGAGTACTCCGCCCGGTACGTCGGGGCGGGGCTGGACCGGGTGCTGCGACTGCCGGTCGTGGCGGGCTCGGTCGACGGGCTGACCGGTACGGACACGGTGGCGGTGAGCCGGTCGATGGGCTGGCGGGTCGGCGACCGGGTCCAGGTGTGGCTCGCCGACACGACCGAGGTACGGCTGCGGGTGGTGGCCGTACTCACCGACTCGGTCGACCTGGACCGGACCCTGCTGCTGCCCTGGGAGCTGGGCCGGGCGCACCAGCCCGGCGGCGGCGCCGACGTGGTCTACCTGGACGGCGGCGATCCGGCGGCGCTCGACGCGGCAGCCGTCGCCGGTGGCGGGCGGGTGCTGCCGACCGCCGAGCACCTGGTGGTGGGGGACGCCGTGCAGTACGAGCAGAACCGGGTCGCCCTGCTGGCGGTACTCGGGATGGCGCTGCTCTACACCGGCATCGCGATCGCGAACACGCTGGTGATGGCGACCAACGACCGGCGTCGGGAGCTGGCGGTGCTCCGGTTGACCGGCGCGACGCCCGGACAGGTACTGCGGATGATCGGCCTGGAGGCGATGCTGGTCGGGCTGGCCGGTACGGCGCTCGCCGCGCTGGTGGCCGCCGCGATGCTGGCCGGGCTGCGGGCCCGGTTGGCCGAGTTGGTGGCGCAGCCGCAGATCAGCGTGCCGTGGTTGCCGATCACGTTGATCGCGGCCGGGTGCCTGCTCGCCGCCGTGCTGGCCAGCCTGGTGCCGGCCGTGCTGGCGCTGCGAACTCCGGCCGCCCAACTCGCCGGGGTACGGGAGTAGGTGGACCAGAACCGGCGGATGTGCGGCAACCGGTGGGGGACGGGGTCCGGGCACGAGTGCCCCTGTCGCTTGGGATAGCGCTTTCCTATGCTGGGCCGATGATGAGGATCGACCAGGGCCTGACCCCGTCCGCGCTGCTACCCAAGATCGACCGACTCTGGGAGGTCTCCGCCCAGAAAATCGACTCGATCGAGAAGACCTGCCCGCCCGGCGCCGCCTCGCCGGTCTTCACCGTGGACGGGCAGTACACCGCGCGGGGCTGGACCGAGTGGACCCAGGGCTTCCAGTACGGCGCCGCGCTGCTCCAGTTCGACGCCACCGGCGAGCGGCGGTTCCTCGACTCCGGGCGGGAGCAGACCGTGGCGGTGATGGCCAGCCACGTCAGCCACATCGGCGTACACGACCACGGGTTCAACAACGTCAGCACGTACGGGAACCTGTGGCGGCTGATGAACGAGGGGCGGATCCCGGCCGACCGCGCCGAGCGGGACTTCTACGAGCTGGCGCTCAAGCTGACCGGTGCGGTGCAGGCCGCCCGCTGGCGTACCACGGCGGACGGCACCGGCTACGTCTACTCGTTCAACGGGCCGCAGTCGCTCTTCGTCGACACCATCCGGTCCTGCCGGGCCCTCGCCGTGTCGCACCTGCTCGGGCACGTGCTGATGGGCGAGCGGGACGAGCGGATCTCGCTGCTGCGCCGGCTGGTCGAGCACGCCGGCAACACCGCCCGGTGGAACGTCTACTACGGCGAGGGCCGGGACAGCTACGACATCCCCGGGCGGACCGCGCACGAGTCGATCTTCAACGTGAACGACGGCAGCTACCGCTGCCCCAGCACCCAGCAGGGGTACTCGCCGTTCAGCACCTGGACCCGGGGGCTGGCCTGGGCGATGCTCGGCTTCCCGGAGCAGGTGGAGTTCCTCGCGATCCTGGCCGACGAGGAGCTGGCCCCGTACGGCGGCCGGGCCGCCGTCGAGGCGACGATGCTGCGCGCCGCCACCGCCACCTGCGACTTCTACCTGACGCACACCCCCACCGACGGCGTGCCGTACTGGGACACCGGGGCGCCCGGGCTGGTCCGCCTCGGCGACTACCTGGACCGGCCGGCGGACCCGTACAACGCGCACGAGCCGGTGGACTCCTCGGCGGCGGCGATCGGCGCGCAGGGGTTGCTCCGGCTGGGCCGCTATCTCGACCGGGCCGGCCGGACCGAGGAGGGTCGGAAGTACTGGCAGGCCGGGCTGACCGTCGCCGACACGCTCTTCGGCGAGCCGTACCTGAGCACCGACGCGCGGCACCAGGGCCTGTTGCTGCACTCGGTCTACCACCGGCCGAACGGTTGGGACCACGTACCGGCCGGGCAGCGGGTGCCGAACGGCGAGTCGAGCATGTGGGGCGACTACCACGCCCGCGAGCTGGCCCTTTATCTCCAGCGGATCGCCCGGGACGAGCCGTACTACACCTTCTTCGGCCCGACCGTTGGGGTGACCCCGTGACCGGCCGCCCGGTGGCGGTGGTGACCGGCGGGTCGCGGGGCATCGGTCGCGGCGTGGTGCTGGCGCTGGCCGGCGCCGGCTACGACGTGGTGGTCAACTACGCCAGCAACGCCGACGCGGCGGCACAGGTCGGTAAGGAGGTGGCGGCCCGGGGCGGCCGGGCGCACCTGGTCAGGGCCGACGTCTCCCAGGCCGGGGACCGGCGGCACCTGGTCGACGAGACGACGACCGCGTTCGGCCGGATCGACCTGCTGGTCAGCAACGCCGGGGTGGCACCGAGCGTCCGGGCGGACCTGCTGGAGGCCGGGGAGGAGTCCTTCGACCGGCTGGTCGACATCAATCTCAAGGGGCCGTACTTCCTGATCCAGCTCGTCGCCAACACCATGATCGCGCAGCAGGCCGCCGGCCTGGTCGAACGCCCGAAGATCGTGGTGATCTCGTCGATCAGTGCCTACACGGCCAGCGTCAACCGGGGCGACTACTGCGTCACCAAGGCCGGGCTGGCGATGACCGCCCAGCTCTACGCCGCCCGGCTGGCCGAGCACGGGATCAACGTCTACGAGATCCGGCCCGGCGTGATCGAGACCGACATGACCGGCCCGGTCAAGGCCCGGTACGACGACCTGATCTTCAACCAGGGCCTGACCCCGATCCGGCGCTGGGGGCAGCCGGACGACGTCGGCCGGGCCGTCGTGGCGGTCGCCACCGACCTGCTGCCGTTCAGCACCGGTCAGGTGATCGACGTGGACGGCGGCTTCCACCTGCGTACCCTGTAGTCCGTCGACGAAGCGGGCCCCTTCCCAGCCTGGGGAAGGGGCCCGTTCGCTGTCGCGTCAACGCACTACAGGGTCAGGGTCCAGGCGTTGATGTAGCCGGTGTCCCCGGAGTAGACGTCCCGCACCTGCAACCGCCAGAGGCCGTTGCCCGGCTCGGAGGAGAGGTTGACGGCGTACGTCGCGTTCAGGTTGTCGGCACCGTCGAAGATGCTGCTGTTCTTCAGCCGGTATGCGCTGCCGTCCGGGGCGATCAGGTCGATGACCAGGTCACCCCGGTAGGTGTGCACGATCTCCACCGCCACCGTGGAGGGGTTGGAGGCGTTCCGGTTGCAGCCGGAGAGCGTGATCCCGCTGCTCACGTTGGCGTTGGTGTCCGGGATGGCCACGTCGGTCGTGTTGCTGGCCGCGCAGCCGCTGCTGGTGCCGGTCACCGTCAGCGTGTAGGTGGCGCTCCGGGCGGCCGACGCCCCGGTGCCGGTGATGGTCAGCGGGTACGTCCCGGGCGGGGTGCTGCTGTTGGTGGCGACGGTCAGCGTGGACGAACCGCCCGAGCTGACCGTGGCCGGGCTGAACGTGGCGGTGGCGCCGCTCGGCAGGCCGCTCGCCGAAAGCGTCACCGACTGCGCGGAGCCGGCCGTGGTGGCGGTGCCGACGGTGGCCGTCACCGAGCCGCCCGGCGCGGTCGACCCGGCGCCCGGCGAGACCGAGACCGAGAAGTCGTTCGCCGGGGTGCCCTCGTTGACCACGTAGAGCAGCCGGTTGGGGGTACCGGTGCCCGGGTTGGTCACCACGTCGGGCGTGGAGTTGTTGACCAGGTAGTCGCGGACCTGCTGCGGCGACCAGGTCGGGTTGGCGGAGAGCACCATCGCCGCCGCACCGGCCACGTGCGGCGACGCCATCGAGGTACCGCTGATGGTGTTGGTGGCGGTGTCGCCGGTGGACCAGGCGGAGGTGATGCCGACGCCCGGCGCCAGGATGTCGACGCAGGTGCCGAAGTTGGAGAAGCTCGCCGCCGCGTCGTTGTTCTGGGTAGCGCCGACCGTGATGGCGTTCGGCACCCGGGCCGGGGAGTAGTTGCAGGCGTTCTGCCGCACGCCGAGCGCGTTGCCGTTGCCGGCCGCCACCACATAGGTGATGCCGGCGTTGATGGAGTTGTTGACCGCGGTGTCGATCGCGCTGTCCGCCGCGCCGCCGAGGCTCATGTTGGCCACCGCCGGGCGTACCGCGTTCGCGGTCACCCAGTCCATCCCGGCGACCACCTGTGCGGTGGTGCCCTGGCCCGAGCAGTTCAGCACCCGTACGCCGTAGATCCGGGCCGCCTTGGCCACCCCGTACGACGTACCGCCGACCGTGCCGGCGACGTGCGTGCCGTGCCCGTTGCAGTCGTCGGCCGCGCCGCCGTCGACCGCGTCGAACCCGCTCACCGCCCGGCCGCCGAAGTCGTTGTGGCTGAACCGGATGCCGGTGTCGATGACGTACGCGTTCACGTTCGACGCCGTGTTCGGGTACGTGTACGAGCTGTCCAGCGGCCGGTTCCGCTGGTCGATCCGATCGAGGCCCCAGGACGGGGGGTTCGGCTGGGTGCCGCTGATCTGGTACGTCTTGTTCTGCTCGACGTACGCCACGCTCGGGTCGGCGGCGATCCGCCGCGCGGCCTGTGCGGAGGCGCTGATCTCGAAGCCCCGCAGCGCGGCGCTGTAGGTGCGGCCCACCTTGCCGCCATGCTTGCCGATCAGGCCCCGGGCCGTCGTCGACACGTTGGCCCGGGCGACCGCGGTGTCCTTGAACACCACGATGTAGCTGTCGGCGACGGCGTTGGCGGCGCCGACACCCCGGACCGGTGCTTCCGGTGGAGCCGCGGCTGCCGGCACGGCCGCGGCGGCGATCATGGCCAGAGTGGACACTCCGACGACAACGGACCTACGAGGGAGACTCATCTCCCCTCCTCCCCTCCGATCGGTGCACGACAGCCCGTCCCGTTGAGTGACGGGTCAGCACGACCGATCGAGCTGACATTAGTCAGAACCGTTGCGGAACAGTAGATCCCGAACGTTCTATCTGTCTGGAAAGATGACTGTCACTGCGTCGGACGCCGACTCCGCACCCCTTACGGGTGCCTTCTCCGGGAATCGGTGGGGGCGGGCCCGGATTCGCCCGGCCGGAAATCGGGCAAGGCTGTTGGCATGGATACCGACCTCGCCATCCTGCTCGCGATCGCCGCCGTCTGGATCGCGGCCGGTCTCGTCGTCGAGGGGTTGCCGCAGCTACGGGCCGCGCGACCACTACGCCGGCGAACCGGACTGCTGCTCGCACTGGTCGGGTCCGGCCTGGCCGGGCTGGCCGGGGTGTTGCTGGCCGGTCTGGTGGAGGCGGAGCCGACGCTCGCCGACCGGACCGCGGTCGGGCTGGCGCTGCCGGCGGTGCCCGCGGTGGTCGTCGCGGCGGTGACGGTACGCCGGCTGCGGCAGCTCTGGGGCGGCGCGGGCGCCTTCGCGCGAGCGCCGGAGACCCCGGCCCCACCGGCGCTACGGGCCGCTGCCGCTCATCCGATGATCGCCCTGCCGGTGCAGGTGACCGGCCTGGTCATGCTGCCGGCGCTGGTCACCGCCACCGGTCTGGTGCCGCTGACGAGTCCGGGCATGATCGGAGTGGTGCTCACCGCGGCGGTGCTCGCGGTCGGCACCATCGGGGTACGGCACGCGCTGCGGCACAGCCGCCTGGTGGAGCGGGCGGTCACCGTACGGTCGCGCTCATCGCGTACGGCTGGCGTCCTGCACGTATAGCAGTTCGAGGATCGCCCGAGCGGCCTCGAACCAGCGGTCGAGCCAGACCGAGCCGGGGACACTACCCTTCGGCGGCAACTCCAGCAGCAGTCCGCGCAGCAGCGGATGGTCGACGAGCGGCTCGGTGTGCACGTCCGGCCAGCCGGCCGGCGGGAAGACCGGCTCGGTCAGTCCACCCATGTCCAGCGACGGCAGCGTCGGCGTACGCTCCGGCGGGCTCGCCGACGTCAGGCCGCCACCCAGGTCGGCGGCCCGCTCCGCCGGGGCACCCTCCGGCGACCCGAGGTCGGTGTCGACCGACGCTTCCTCCACGGTGGTGCTGGTGTCCCGGCGGGCACCCCGGTACTTGCCGCCGAACCGTTCCGGCTTGGCGGAACCGTTGCCCAGATTCTCCGACCCGATAGTCATCCGTCTCGCCTGCCTCGCTCGGTTTGCGAACCCCCTGCGGCGGCCGCTCATGCCGACTCCCGCCGTCTGGTACAACGACCCGACCGGTCAGCGGCGACGGCCAGCCGGAGCGTTCGGGATCCGACCCGCGCCCCGCGCCGGAGCCGTCGGACGCCACCCGGCGGCGCCGACGCGTTCGGCGGCTTCGACGCGTGCACCGAGGCCGCCGACGCAGCCAGCGCGGCCATCCGGGCAGCTTCGGCGCTGACCGGGTGACCGCGCTGGATTGAACCTCTTTCCACCTGAACGGCGCGGCGCGTGCGCCCCGACCTGCACCTACGGCCACGGCGGACCGCGAGGAGAGGTTGAAGAAGGTTCGTTGGTCGCTGGTTCTCGTGACCGTCAGGTCAGGTCGAATTCGCCGTCCTTGGCACCGCCGACGAACGCGTCCCACTCGTCGGGCGTGAAGATCAGGGCGGGCCCGGTCGGGTTTTTCGAATCACGTACCGCGATCGCGCCGCCCGCGAAGGCCACCTCGACGCAGTTGTCACAGTTGGGTCCGCTACGCGAACTCTTGTGCCAGGCTGCCCCGCTCAGGTCGACGCGGTACCCCTTTGTCTCCACTTCCACAATGGCTCCTCTGCCAACTTCGAAATCAGCGCGACGGACTCCTCCGGGCGTAGGGCTGCCGCTCGGATATGATCGAAGATGAATATGTATTTCTGTAGTTCATCCCGCTTCTCCAGAAAAAGCCCACCCGTGGCATTTTCGGCGTACACCACGTCTGGATCGCCCGGTTCGGGGAAGCCGAGGATGGTGAAAGTGCCGTCCATGCCGGCGTGCGCACCGGCGTCGAACGGCAGGACCTGGAGCGTGACGTTCGGTAGGTCAGCGGCCTCTACCAGCCGCTCCAACTGGGCCCGCATGACCGCGTCGCCGCCCACCGGCCGGCTGATCACCGCCTCATCGAGCACCACCCACAGATCGATCGGATCGTCCGGGTCAAGTAACGACTGACGACCCAACCGGACACGGACCCGCTGGTTGACTTCTTCGGCGACCCAGTCCGGCCGGGCGGACCGGATCATCGCCTGGGCGTACTCCTCGGTCTGCAACAGTCCGGGCACGGTCTGCTGCTCGTACGCCCGGATCGAGGCGGCCGCCGCCTCCAGCCCGACGTACGCCCCGGCGAGCACCGGGCTGTACGGATGCCACCAGCCCTTCTGCCGGGCCTCCCGAGCGATCTGGATCAGCTCGTCGCACTCGGCGCCCGTCACGCCGTAGATGCCGAGCATGTCGCGGACGTCCCGGACGGTGGCCGTGGTGTGCCCGGTCTCGATCCGGGACACCTTGGACGCGGAGCACTCCAGCAACTCGGCGACGGCCTCGATCGTGACTCCGGCCTTCTCCCGGCGCTGGCGCAGCTCGGCGCCGAGTCGACGGCGGCGGATGGTCGGGCTCCGGCGCTCGGTCACCGGGTCACCTCCGGACGATCAATTAGGGAGTCGGATTGCCGCCGCGCCTTCGACCGCCATCGGCGGGGGATCATTCGCGGCGGATGGAGCGATGACCCTGTCGGCCACAGGGGCCGAAACCGGGTCCAGTCTGCCGGTTCCACGCGCGGCGCATCAAGCGCCGTACGGCCCACTATCGCCATCCCGGAGCAAAGGGCAAACTGCAACTTGCATTGATCATGTTCTTGCTGCACCCTGTCCGTATGGCTCGGGCTACGCAGCGTTCCCCTCTGGTCAGGCGACGCAATGCTCCCCCATTCTCGCCTGACCGTGGAGACGGTCGTGCCGGCGGTACGGCGAGAAGCCCCGCTCCGGGGTAAGAGCCCCCGCCGCTGTATGCCAGGGCCGCTACGGCGGCTGGCGCGTCCCGGAGTCGACAGGTGTTGGCCGGGGCGATGTGATGGCAACGACGCATCGCCCCGGCCAACGCCCCACGCCGACCGGCCGCTGATGCGACCTCCGACCAACCGCCGCAGGACCACCCACCAGACCCCCGCCCGCCACTTCCGCCGGCCCGCCCGGCGCCAGTCGGACAGGAGCTGCCGTGCCCCTTCCCCGCTCCGGTGATGTGCTGCACGTGACCCGCGCGGCGAGCGTCCAGTTCGCCGAGCCCATCTACTTCCGGGTGATCCGGGTGCACGACTGGCCGACCTACCACGGCTGGGTCTGGCTGGACGGCTACGAGCTCAACCCGAGCGGCGACGCCGTCGAACGACGGTCAATATTCGTGCAGGTCAACGGGCTGCGTCAGCTCCAGACCAACGCCGGGCGGCACAACTACCCGCAGGCTCTGCGGCCCGCCCGGACCAACTCCAGCGCGTTCGCCGCGCGGGTCCGGGTCGGCTGAGGCGCATCTCCGCCGAAGGCCGGTTGGCGCCCCGGTCACCGTCCTAGACTGGGCGTATCCACCCCACGCGTTCACCACCCGCGCGTCGTCGAGGGCCCCGAACCTGGGAGCCGCCGATGGCAGTTGAGACCTCCGACCGACACCGGACGACGTGTCGGAGCATGCGGGTCAGCGTGCTGCTGATCCTGATCACCGTCGGCCTGCCCGGCTGCGCGAGCGGCACCGGCACCAGCCGCCCACCCTCGGTACGACACCCGGCCGCCAACCCGACGCCGCCAGCCGAGTCGGGGCGTACCGACACCGATCCGGGACCCGTCGACCCCTCCGGGCACGGCGGGGCGGCCACCACCGCACCCCCCGCCGACACCGAACGGGGCTGGCCGGGCCGGCGGATCGGGCCCTGGCAGCGGCTGCCGGCCCAGGGCGGCCGGGAGACACCGGATGCCGTCGGCACCGCCGACCCGGCCACCGCCTCGGACGACGACCAGCCTGCCTACCGGGCTCCGACCGACCCGGACCCGCAACCGGACCGCGCCGAGGAACAGCGGGCCGGGCCACCACCGTCCACCGACGGACCGCCGCCGGGCTATCAGCGTTCACTGGCGTACTCCGGCCTGTTCGGCCTGGTGATCTCGGCCGTCGGGCTGGTCATGGTCGGTGCCAGGCGCCGCTACTGGTAACCGGTCCGGCCCGTGTGCAAGCCCCCGACCGTGCTGACCTTGCCCGCCGCCCGGACCGGGGCTCGGTCGCTCCCGCCTTGTCGTGATGCCGAGCGCTCGGCCCTCCCCGCTGGATCGGGTCGGACCGGTGGGACCGGGTGCGGCTCAGCCGTCCGGGGTGGGCCCGGTCGGGCCGGTGGGACCGGGTGGGGTGGTCGGCAGCGAGGTCGGCGGTTCGGCGACCACGAGGATGACCTCGCTGCCCGGCTCGACCTCCGTACCGGTCGACGGCTCCGTGTCCAGTACGGTCCCCGGCGGCCGGGCGGAGATCCGGGGCTCGATCAGGGCCACCAACCCCAGCCGGCCGAGCTCCGCCACCGCCTCCTGCTGGGACAGTCCGACGAGCGGAGGCAGCAGTACCGGCGCTCCGGTGGTGACGCTCGGGGTGGCGCTCGGCGTGCTCGCGGCGGTGGTCGGCGGGCCGGTCGTGGGCGCGGTCGGCGCCGCCGGGGTGGTCAGTACCGGGGAGGGTGAGCGGGGGGTGTCGCGCCGGGCCGAGTCGACGATCGCCCAGCCGGCGACGACCAGGACGCCGAGCAGGATCACCGCCACCGTCCCGACCAGGATCGGCATCCACCAGCGCCGGTCGTCCGGCTCCGGGTCGTAGCTCCAGTCGGGCTGCGGCTGGCGGGGCGGGGCCGAGCCCCGGGGCGGCACTCCGGCCCGGCCGGACCAGGCCGGCTCGCGGGGCGGGATCGGCGCGGTGGCATCCGCCGCGCCGGGCTGCCGGACGGTATCGCCGGTTCGGGTGGCGTCCGCCGCGCCGGGCTGCCCGATCGGCTCGCCGACCCGGGTGGCATCGTCCGGGCCGGCACCGCTGGGCGGTGGGCTCGGGGCGTCGGCCTGCGGCCGGCCTTCGGGTGCGCCACGGTCGCCGTCCACACCCCGGTCGTCCGGAGGCTGCCGCGGATCGTCGGCCATGCCACGTCCTCTCGCCATCGGGTGGACCGGGCGAACCACGTCAAACCTATCCGACCAGACGTGCTGCCCACCATCGTCGCGAGTCCGGGCGTGTCCGCCCGTTCGACGCTGCGTACCCGGGCTACGGCGTCGGCGTTCCGCCGGGTGCCGGACCGTCGGAACAGTGCAGCCCGACCCGCTGGTTCCAGCGCAGCACTGTGCCGCCGGGGGGATCCTGGTGGCGCACCTCGCCCCGGTCCCCGGTCGGATAGTTCGGATAGAGGCCGTCGTCGACCAGTCGCCGCGCCGCCTGCTTGCAGGACTCGCCCACCAGCGCGGGTACCACCACCTCGGGTGCCTCACCCACCACGGTGACCCGGACGGTGATGCCCCGCTTCACCGCGGTGCCACCCCTCGGGTTGGTACTGGCGACACTGGGGTCGTCGCCCGCACTGCCGAAGATGAACTGCACCCCGAGGCCGAGCTCGCGCAACTCCGCCCGGGCTTTCTGGAAGTCCTCGCCGACCAGGTCGGGCAGGATCATCTGGCCGATCGGCGGCGGCGTGCTGCTCGCCCGGCGGCTGGGGGTCCGGCTCGGCGTACTCCGTGGTGGCTTGCTCGTCGTCTGCGCCGTCGGGGTGGTGGATCCGGCATCGTACGGCCCCTCCCGGTCGCCGCCGCCGGCCAGCAGGTAGCCGCCGATGGCGCCGACGACAGCACAGATGACCAGCCCGACCGCCGCGCCCGCGAACAGGCCGGTCCGGTTCGAGGGACCGCCGCCCAGCTCCGGGTGTCCCGCTACAGCCTCATCCGTCATGCCGACCCTGCCTCACCATCCGGCGTACGTAAGCCACGCCGTTTCCGTCCGCCCGCTGGAAGTGTGCTGCCCGACAGCATCGGTGGCCCGGCCCTCGGAACGCAACCGGCCACGGTTCGTGTCAGGACGGCTGCCCCCGGTTCACGGCTCGCCCCCGGCGTCGGATGGACGCTACGCTGCCCCGCATGGCCGCACGAGGCTGGGGAGGATCCGTCGCGACGGCGGTCGGCGTTGCCGCCGGCGCCGGCGCCGCTCAACTGGGCTTCGGCTACGGGCTCGGCATCATCGCCTGGCTGCCGTCGAGCGGCGGCAGCAGCGAGGCGGCCTGGGTCGCCAGCCTCACCTGGGCCGCCTGGATAGCCGCCACCTCGACCGTTGCCGGGGCGGTCTGCGCGCACCGGCTCGGCGCTGGTGGCCGAGGCTCCGCCGGGCGCGCCGGGGATCCGCCGCCGACCCTGGCCACCTTCCTGTGGCGGGCCTCGCTCGCCGTCTCCAGTGGGATCGGCGCGCTGGTCACCGTGGTGCTGGTCGCCGTACCCGCCCGGGCGGTGGTGCGGGCCGACACCTCCGCTCCGCAGACCGTCGCGGCCGGCTACGCCATCCTCGGCATCCTGCTCGGGCTGGTGGCGGCGATCTGGGCGATCTCGTCGCCGGCCGTCGCCAGCAACGTGCTCGGTACGGTCTGCTGGCTCTGGGCGCTCGCGGTGATCTCGGTCGTCGACGGCGTACTCTCCGGGCGCGGGCTGGCCGCCGCGCAGCTCGGAGTCTGGCAGTTGACCTCCGACGGCGAACGCTTCTGGTTCCGCGAGTACTTCTACTGGCCCGGTGCCGCCCTCTCGCTCGGTTCCGCGCTGCTGATCGGGGCGCTCGCCGCCCGCTCGGCGGCCCGCCGGCCGGCGACCCGGGTCGGTGCCGCGATCTCGGGCATCAGCGGGCCGCTGCTGGTGGCGGTCGCCTACTTCGTCGCCGCGCCCCGGCTGGTGGGCATCCGTCCCGAGCAGGTGTCGGCACATTTGCTGGCACCGTACGCGGTGGTCGCCGGTCTCGCCGGGTCCGCGCTGGTCGCGGCGCTGGCACAGCGCTCGGAGACGATGGCCCGGCAGGCGGACTCCCTCGACTCCCGCTCCGAACCGCGCCCGTCCGGGACCGGGCCGGACGCGCCACCGCCCACCGACGGCAGCCCGGCGTCACCGCCGACCGGGGAGACGCGGACCGGCGAGGCTGGCCGGAAGACCCGGTCGAGCGACGCCACCGCCCCGTCCGCCGACGCCGACCCGGATGAGCAGACCGATCGCACCGACGCCCCCGGGGCCGGCCCGTCGGGCGGTGCCGGCCGATCGGCCCGGGTGCCCGGTCAGCCCGGCCGCAGGGCACGGCGCGGCGCCGACCAGGCCGACACCAACCGGGTACCGTCAAGCGCCGCCCCCGCCGGCTCCCAGGACGCCGGGTCCGGCGGCGAACCCGCTCCGGTCGCCGCCGAGCCGGGCGGTGTCGCCGGTGGGGCGGCAGGGTCGGAGGAGTCCGCCGAGGTCACCGAGGGCGGTGCCAAGGGCAGGCTGGGCAGGTTCGGTCGCCGCTCCCGCTGACCCGGGTCAGTCGACCGGCCAGGTGTGCACGGGCTCGTCGGTCCGCTGGAGTTCGCCGTACCGGCGCAGCATGTGGTGCAGGGCCTCGGACCGGTCCATCCCCCGGCCGCGTTGGGCCGCCTGCATCGCCTCCACCTGCCACACCGCGCCGTTGCGGCCGGTACGGCAGCGCTGCTCGATGATGCCGAGCAGCCGGTCCCGATGCTCCGCGCCGACCCCGAACCGGTCCAGCCCGGCGGCCGCCCTCGGCAGCAGTACGTCCAGCACCAGCTCGGTCACCTTCACCTCGCCGAGCCGGGGCCACGAGACGGCGGCGTCGATGCCCCGCCGCGCGGCCGCGTGGAAGTTCTCCTCGGCCGCGCTGAACGTCAGTTGGCTCCAGATCGGCCGGTCGCCCTCGGCCAGGTCCCGGGCCAGTCCGAAGTAGAAGGCGGCGTTCGCCAGCATGTCGACCACGGTCGGCCCGGCCGGGAGTACCCGGTTCTCCACCCGCAGGTGGGGACGGCCGTTCATGATGTCGTAGACCGGCCGGTTCCACCGGTAGACGGTGCCGTTGTGCAGCCGC
The DNA here is from genome assembly GCF_039649625.1 of Plantactinospora sp. ZYX-F-223. Taxonomy (NCBI): domain Bacteria; kingdom Bacillati; phylum Actinomycetota; class Actinomycetes; order Micromonosporales; family Micromonosporaceae; genus Plantactinospora; species Plantactinospora sp. ZYX-F-223. The sequence continues at coordinate 48,926 of NZ_JBDJAV010000030.1, forward strand.
AACTCGGGAAGGCGGGGAATGCCGCCGTTGTGCAGCACCTCGACCGGGTCCTCGTCGTCGCAGATCGGCAGCAGCGGCGGGAAGTAGCGGACGTTCTCCTCGAAGAGGTCGAAGATCGAGGTGATCCACCGCTCGCCGAACCAGACCCGGGGGCGTACGCCCTGGGCCTTGAGTTCGTCGGGCCGGGTGTCGGTGGCCTGCTCGAAGAGGGCGACCCGGGTCTCGGCCCAGAGCTGCCGGCCGTGCAGGAACGGAGAGTTGGCGCCGAGCGCGACCTGTACCCCGGCGATCGCCTGCGAGGCGTTCCAGTAGTCGGCGAAACTGTCCGGCGCCACCTGGAGGTGGAACTGGAGACTGGTGCAGGCGGCCTCGGAGACGATCGAGTCGGTATGCGTCTGCAACCGCTCGACGCCCCGGATGTCCAGCTCGATGTCCTCGCCCCGGGCAGCGACGATCTGGTCGTTGAGCACCTGGTAGCGCTCGTTGGTGGAGAGGTTGTCGCGGACCAGGTGCCGGGGGGTGAGCGTGGGCAGGATGCCGATCAGGATGATGGTGGCGTCGGACTTGACCGCCAGCTCCTCCGCCCGGCCGAGACTGGCCCGCAGATCCTGCTCGTAGTCGGCGAAGCCGGCTCCCTCGATCAGCCGGGGTCGGGCGTTGAGTTCGAGGTTGAACTGGCCCAGCTCGGTCTGGAAGCTCGGGTCGGCGAGGTTGTCCAGCACCTCCGCGTTGCGCATCGCCGGTTCGGCGTTCGCGTCCACCAGGTTCAGTTCGATCTCCAGGCCGGTGGTCGGCCGGTCGGCGTCGAAGCCGAAGTCGTCGAGCATGAGCGCGAAGACGTCCAGACACCGGCGTACCTTCTGCCGGTATCGGATCCGGTCCTCCCGGGTGAAGGGGACCTCTGACACGTCCTGGCCCATCGACCCTCCCGCCGCGAGCGCTGTCTGCGCAGTTCCGCAGGGCCTTGTCCAGCGGAGGCGCGTACGAATCCTTACCGTAGGAGCGCCGCGCACACGTGACGACAGCCACGGCGCCCGCCGGCCCAGCGTGAGCGAACAGCGGCGCTGCGTCCACCATCGCACACGAACGAGCTTCGTTTTCCATCGGGCGCATTACCCAACGAGGCGCCCCGGTCACCATCGCAGCGGTGACCGGGGCATCCTGGTGTCAATCCCGACGGTGTGGTCGGGCGGCGGGGGTCAGGCCTGGCGGATGGCCTCGCCCTCGATCTCAATCTTGATCTTCTTGCCGACCAGTACGCCGCCGGTCTCCAGCGCGACGTTCCAGGTCAGCCCGAACTCCTCGCGGTCGATCTCGGTGGTCGCGGTGAAGCCGAAGATGTCCTGGCCGAACGGGCTGCGGCCGGCGCCCTCGAACTCGACCTCCAGGTCGACCTGCTTGGTGACGCCCTTGATCGTGAGATCACCGGTGAGCACGAACTCGTTGCCGCTGTGCGACTTGACGCCGGTGCTGCGGAACTCCAGGGTCGGGTACTTCTCCGCCTCCAGGAAGTCGCCGCTGCGCAGGTGGTTGTCCCGGTCGTCGGCGCCGGTGTCGATGCTGCCGGCCTGGATGGTCGCGGTCACCGCGGACTCCAGCGGGTTCTCCGCGACGGTGATCGTCGCCTCCGCCTCGCGGAACTGGCCGCGGACCTTGCTCACCATCATGTGCCGGGCCACGAACCCGACGCGCTTGTGCGCCTGGTCGAGCAGGTAGGTGCCGGCGGTGGGGATCGTCAGCCCTTCCCACGTACGGGTGGTGGCGGACTCGGCGCTGCTGGTCATGATGTGCCTTCCCAGGAGATAGGTTGTGTGACCAATGACTGACCGAGCAACTATAGACACAGCAATATTCCCGGTGTCAACGACTGCTACGATGCCGGTGTGACCAAGAACCTGTACGACGACGCCCGGATCACGGCCGTGGGCCTGGTCATGGAGGTGTACGCCGGGCTCGCCGCCAGATTTGCCGCCCAGTTCGAGGAGCACGGGCTGTCGACGGTGGAGTTCGAGGTCCTGATGCGGCTGGCCCGCTCGCCCGAGCACCAACTCCGGATGACCGACCTCGCCGCGCAGACCTCGCTCTCCACCAGCGGCGTGACCCGGGTCGTCGACCGGATGGAACGGGACGGCCTGCTCTGCCGCCGCGCCTGCCCCTCCGACCGGCGCAGCGCGTACGCGGTGGTGACGGAGTCCGGCATGGCGCGACTCGTGGAGACGCTGCCCGGCCACATCGAGCTGATCCAGGACTGGTTCATCGGTCAGCTCGAACCGGCCAGGCTGGAGAGCCTGCTCGACTCGTTGCGGATCGTCCGGGACGCGGTCCATCCCGGCGCCACCGCCGGCAGCAGCAGCGCCAGCGCCGGAGCGACCACTGCCTGTTGATCTCCGCACACGGAGTGCCGACATTCGCCACGGATCCTGATTACCACCTCAGGACGGGATCCGGACACCCCGAAAGACCACCGGCAGAAAGACCGGCAGAAGTCACGCACATATCGCCATGTCACCCATCAATCAGAAAAAACGGGCGTCTGATGCTGGTTAATCTTCAGGCAGCCGGGGGGCTCTGGGGACGTGGCGCGGGCGGGGATCAGTGAGGGCTCTGTCGGGGGGCTGTCCCGCTCGCGCCACGGCCCCAAGGTGAGAGCCGACGCGCCCCAGGGTGAGAGCCGACGCCCGGAAGTGACAGCGGTGCCGACACCCCGAGGTGGCAGAGAAGCCGACGGGTCGGTCAGCTCTCGGCCCGGTCCTCGTCCGTGTCGGTCCGGTCCAGGTCCGCCGCACCGATCAGCGCCCGCTCCCGCGGCAGCAGGACGATCCCGCCCTCCCGGCACACCTGAGCAAGACGCTTGACCGCCGCGGTCCGGGCACCCGGATCGTCGGTACTCGCCACCAGGCCGACCAGTGCCTCGGCAACGTCCCGCAGGTCACGGGACCCTTCACAGGCCCGCACGGCCGCCGCGTACCACTCGGCCGCCCACTCCCGGTCGCCCCGCTGCATCGCCAGGCTCGCCTCGATCAGGGCGCAGATCCCGTCGTCCCGGGGAGGGATCTCGTCGGTCCGGGCACGCCCGGGCTCCAGCTCGACCGGGCCCGCGCCGTCGCCCACCTTCCGGGCACGCAACTCGGCGAGTACCGCCGTCGCCTCGTCGATCCGCCCGTCCTCGGCGAGCGCCAGGCCGACCGTGCCGAGCACCCGCCGGCGGTGCCCGGGGTCGCCGAGGTCGGCCAGCGCCGACACCGCCCGGCGACCGTGCCGGACCGCGTCCGGGTACCGGCCCTCCAGCCGGGCCACCTCGGCCAGGTTGGCCCGGGCCAGCACCCGGAGCCGCTCCTCGCCGCACTCTCCGGCGAGCCGGTCCACCGCCGCCAGCCGGCGCCGGGCGGCGGCGAGGTCGCCGACCCGGATCTCGTGCCAGGTCAGATTGTTCTGCGCCACCGCCATGTCCCGGATCCGGCCGGTACGGGTGGCCAGCTCCAGCGCCGCCTCGCCGTGCTGCCGCGCCTCGTCGTGGCCGCCGATCGCGGTCCACAGTCCACAGAGCACGTTCCGGGCCGCCAGCTCTCCCGGTACGTCGGACAGCCGTTGGAACGCCGCCACCGCCGCCTCGGCGGACGGCAGTTCCTGCGGCCCGGCACCGTGCTCCTGGGCGAGCTGTGCGACGCCGACCTGGGCCCAGGCCCGGGCCGCCGGATCGGCGTCACCGGTACGCGGGTCGTCCAGCAGCCGGCGCAGCCACTGCCGACCCGCCACGTCCCGCCCCCGGTACCGCCACCATCGGGCGAGGTTCCCGGCCAGCCGCAGCGCGGTGTGCGGATCGTCGTTCGCCGAGTACGCCAGTGCGGTCCACAGGTCGCCGGCCACCTCGTCGAGCCGGCCGACCGCCTCGACGAACCGGGCACCCGCCAGGTCCGGCGCGACCCGGGCGGCCAGCCCGGCGAAGACCGACGCGTGCCGTCGGCGGATCGCGGCGAGTTCGCCGTTGGCGGTGGCCCGTTCGGCGGCGAAGTCCCGCACCACGTCCAGTACCCGGAACCGGAGCGGTCCGGTGCCCCGGGCGCCGATCAGCCCGTGTGCCAGCAGCCGGTCCAGCGACCGGACGGGATCGACCGGTCCGGCCGGCTCGTCGCCGGCACTCCCGTCCCCGGGCGGCGCATCGCCATCGGTGAACCGCAGGTCGCCGGGCGGGCTCGCACCGTCGGCCGGGAACGGGTCGGGGGCGAGCATCGCCTCGGCCAGCTCCACCGACCAGCGGTTGCGCATTACCGAGAGGCGGCGCAGGGCGGCCCGCTCGTCGGCGTCGAGCAGCCGGTAGCTGGCCGCCACCGCGTCCCGCAGGGTCACCGCCGCCGCCCGGCCCACCGGTGCCGTGCCGAGGTCGAGCAGGCGGTTGCCGTACCGGTCGAGCAGCTCGTTGAGGTTGAGTACCCGGCCGTGCGCCGCGGCCAGTTCGATGGCCAGCGGCAGCCCGCCGAGCCGGCGTACCAGCTCGACCAGCGCGGCCACCTCGTCGGGTTGCGGTGGCTCGCGGCCGATCTGGCGCAGCCGGGCGAGCAGCAGCGCGACGGCCGGATAGCCGGCCACCACCGCGAGGTCGGCCGGTACGTCGGCGGGCGGCACCTCCAGCGGGGTGACCGGGCGGACCCGTTCCCCGGAGAGCCCGACCGGGTGCCGTCCGGTGGTCAGCACCCGCAGCGTCGGCGCGATCTCGGCGAGCCGGTCGAGCGCCTCGGCGGCCGCTCCGGGGGCGCGTTCGACGGCGTCCACCAGCAGCAGCGACGGCGCGTCCGAGAACCGGCCGGCGAGGTCACTGGCCCGGCCGACGCCGAAGACCGTGGCGACGACCGACAGCACGTCACCCTCGGTGGAACCCTCGATCATGACGATCCCGCTGGTACCACCGGGAAAGTCGTCGGCCACCTCCCGGGCGACCTTGAGGGCCAGCCCGGTCTTGCCGACTCCGGCAAGGCCGACCAGGCTGACCACCCCGCGCGCCACCCGGGGCTGCTCGGTCAGCATCGCGGCCAGGTCGGCCACATCCCGGTCCCGACCGATCAGCTCACCCGGATCCGGCAGCCCGAAGCCGCGCGTCGGCAGCCGCCGGGACGCCGCGGACGCGAGACCGCCCACCTCCGGCATCGGCCCGGCCTGGCCCCGGGCCAGCGCGACGAAGTCGGACCGGTCCTGCTCGGCCAGACCGAGCGCGGCGGCGAGCAGTTCCACGGTCGTCCGCTGTGGACGGGAGGCCCGGCCCCGTTCGAGGTCACGGACCGTACGGATCCCGACGGCGGCCCGTTCAGCGAGTTCGGCCTGGGTCAGTCCGGCCGCCCGCCGGCACCGGCGGAGCACCTCGGCAAAGCCACCCGGAACCCGGTCGGAGCCATGATCCGGAGTCATGGGCAGGAAGACTACGCAGCCCGGTAGGGGCTCGGCAGAGATACGTCGCGCTACCGACGGAAGAGGACATAGATATCCGACAGATCACCGATGACCGGTTCCGGCCGGTAACCAAGCCCTCACGGTTCGGCGGAAACCGGCACCGGAACGGGCGGAACCGGCGTACCGACCGGCAGGTCCCGGTCGCCGGAGAACCGCTGATGCAGCCGGCGCAGCGGGGTCGGCGCCCACCAGTTCCACTCGCCGAGCAGGCTCATCAACGCCGGCATCAGCAGCCCGCGGACCACCGTGACGTCGAGCAGTACGGCCACCGCCATGCCGAAGCCGATCTCCTTGACCGCGGTCAGGTCGCCGAGCAGGAAACCCAGGAAGACGATGGTGATGCAGACCGCCGCCGAGGTCACCACCGGACCGGTCCGGGTGATCCCGGCCAGCACCGCCCGCTGCCCGGCCCGGGTGCGGGCCGCCGGGGTACGCAGACCCGACCAGCGACGCCACTCCTCACGGATCCGGGCCAGCAGGAAGACCTCGTAGTCCATCGACAGTCCGAAGACGAAGACGAAGAGCAGGACCGGGGTGGTGAGGTCGATCGCCCCCCAGGACTCCACCCCGATCAGGGCGGCACCCACGCCCCACTGGAAGACCACCACCAGTACGCCGAGGGTGGCGAGCAGGGTCAGCACGTTCATCACCAGCGCCTTGACCGGGATGACCAGCGAGCCGGTGAGTACGAAGAGCAGCCCGGTGGTGACCAGCAGCAGCACGAGTACGGCGTACGGCAGCCGTTGCGTGACCGAGGACCGGTAGTCGACCAGCTCGGCGGCGGGCCCGCCGACCAGCAGCGGCAGTGGCTGGTCGAGGGCGCGCACCGCGCGTACCAGCTCACGGGACTCGGGGCCGCCGGTCGCGCCCCTCGGCGTCAGGTCGATCACCACCGCCGGGCCCGGCACGTCGGGGCGGGGCTGCATCCGGATCACCTGGGGCAGGGTGTTGAGCTGGTTCATCAGGTCCCGCACCTCGGCGCTGGCCGGATCCGCCTCGACGACGACGGTGACCGGAGCGGCCCGGCCCGCCTCGAAGTCGCGCAGCAGCACGTCGTGCACCTGCCGGGCCTCCATCGACCGGGGCAGCGCCCGGGCGTCGGAGTTGGCCAGGTTGGCGCCGGCCAGGAACGGTAGGGCGAGCAGCAGCAGGCCGGCGGAGACGCCGAACGCCACCGGGCCGGGCTTGCGCTGTGCGTGCCCGGCGAGCCGGCCGAGCAGGCCGGGGTCGGCGCCGGGCGTACCCGATCGGGGGGTGGTGGCGGGTCGGGCCGGGACGATCCGGCGGGCCGGGCTCGCGGCGCCGGCCAGGACCCGGCGCACCCAGGTCCGGGCGCCGGGGGCCGGGATGTGCCGGTGCGCGACGGCGAGCAGCGCCGGCAGCAGGGTCAGGCCGGCGAGGGTGGCCAGCGCCACCGCGAGCGCGCCGCCGAGCGCCATCGCGGCGAGCAGTGGTGAGGCGAAGGCGCAGAGGCCGACCATCGCGGCCGCGACCGCCAGGCCGGAGATCAGCACGGTACGGCCGGCGGTCGCCATCGTCCGGGCCAGCGCCTCGGCGGGATCGCCGCTCCCCGGCCCGTCGTCATTCCCCGGCCCGTCGCCGCTTCCCGGCCCGTCCTCGCTCCCCCGCCCGTCGCCGCGTTCCTCGCGGAACCGGGCGATCAGCAGCAGCGCGTAGTCCACGGTCAGGCCGATGCCGAGCAGCGTGACCACGTTGACGGTGAACTCGCCGACCCCGGTGACGGCGGTCAGGCCGTAGAGGCCGAGCAGGGTCACCGCGACGGCGGCGAGCGCGGCGAGCAGCGGAAGCACCCCGGCGAGCAGGCCGCCGAGGATCACCACCAGCGCCACCAGGAGTACGCCGAGCGCGATCGACTCACCGACGGCCGCGTCGTCGATCGCCTGCTCGGCGAAGGCCCGCTCGGCCAACTCCTCGCCGCCGACCAGCACCTGCGGCGCGTCGATGCCGCGCAGCAGGGCGGCCACCCGGTCCTCGGCCGCCTCCCGCTCGGCGGTCGGCAGCCCGTCGGCCAACTCGACCCGGACCAGGGTGCTGCGGTTGTCGGCGCCGATCCGGCCACCCGCCGCGCTGTAGAGGTCCTCGACCTCCCTGACCCCCGGTACGGCCTGCACCTCGGCGCGTACCCGGTTGACGCAGGCCACCAGTGCCGGGTCGTACGGGTCCCGGTCCCGGACGATCGCGACCACGATCGGGCCCTCGGGGAGGAGTTCGGCGACCCGGCGGTCGGCCCGCTGCGACTCGGCGTCCGGGCGGAGGTTGTCGGTGTCGACCAGCCGGTCGAAGACTTGCCCGCCGAGGGTGGCTCCGGCCAGCACCAGTCCCAGCCAGCCGACCAGTACCGGCCAGCGCCACCGCCACAGCGACCGTCCGAACGCAGCGAACATGCTTCGAACCTCCCCTGGAGCGACGCCCGCTCGTCGCCCTCGGCGCACATGCAAACACCCTGAGCAGCCAGGCGTCAGCCGCTATCCGGTCAGAACTGACTGTCCGGTGTGCCGGGTCGAGGCTCCGGTGTCCCGGGTCAAGGCCGGGAGCTGCGGCGATCAGGTAACGGATCAGCCGCGTTCGGTGGCGCGGCGGGCCCGCAGGCGTTCGGCGAGCGCGCCGAGTGCCGGAGCGGCGCTGGCCAGCTCGGCCCGCTGCTCGTCGCTGATCTCGGCCATGGCGTCGGCGAAGATCCGGGCCCAGGCGTCCTCGATCCGGGCCGAGCCGTGCGCCGCGTCCACGGTCGCGTGCAGCCGTACGGCCCGCCGGTCGTTCGGGTCGGGCTCGCGGCGTACCAGGTTGCGGGCCACCAGGGCGCGGACGGTCGCGCTGACGTTGCTGGCGTGCAGGCCGAGGTCGCGGGCGAGGGTGCTCACCGAGACGCCGGGGGCGTCGGCGACGTACCGGAGCACCTCCAGCTCGGACGGCGGCAATTGGCCCAGCCCGGCCGCGTCGACGCCCTGTAGCCGCATCACCCGGCTCAGTTGGTACAGAACCGGTACGAGTGTCCTCGCCTGCCGGAGCACCGTCTCGTCCGCCATGGTCACTCGTTTCACTTCACGAGGATAACGCTAGACATACTTATATAACTATAGTAACTTGCCGTGGTGACTTCCGCCCCCTCCCGGACCGACGAGTCCACCCCGCCCTCGCCGCCCGAGCCGCCCGCCGGTCCGCCCGCCCGGCCGCGCCGGCTGCTGCTCCCCGCCCTCGTGCTGCTGGCCTTCGTGCCGCCGATGGGCATCGACATGTACCTACCGGCCTTCCCCCGGATCGCCGACGAGTTCCGCACCGACCCCTCCGGAGTCCAGCTCACCCTCACCGCCTTCGTGATCGGGCTGGCCCTCGGTCAGCTCGTGCTCGGGCCGCTCTCCGACCGGTACGGTCGCCGGCTGCTGATCCTCGCCGGTACGGCGCTCTGCGCGGCCTCCGCCGCCGCCTGCGCCTTCGCACCCACCCTGGAGACGCTGACCGCGCTCCGGTTCGTGATGGGGTTCAGCGCGGCCGCCGGGGTGGTGGTCGGCCGGGCCGTCATCTCCGACACCGCCCAGGGGCCGGCCGCCGCCCGGATGTTCGGCATCCTGATGGCGCTCAGCGGCATCGCCCCGATCACCGCACCGCTGATCGGGGGTGTGGTGACCGGTGCCGCCGGCTGGCGCGCGGTGTGGTTCACCCTCGCGGCCGGACTGCTGCTCACCCTGCTCGTCACGCTGGTCGGCGTACCCGAGAGTCTGCCGCCGGACCGCCGGCACGCCGGCGGGCTCCGCGCCACCCTGGCCACCGCGCGCTCGTTGCTGACCGACCGGGTCTATCTCGGCTACACCTTCGCGTTCGGCTTCGGGTTCGCGGCCCTGTTCTGCTACATCGCCGCGTCACCCTTCTTCCTCCAGTACGTCCTGGGGCTCTCCGTCCGGCAGGCCGCCGTCGCCTTCGCCGCCGGTGCGTTGATCGCCACCCTGAGCAGCGCGGTCAACGCCCGGGTCGTCGGCCGGGGCGCCTCCCCGGGGGTACTGCTCCGGATCGGCCTGGCCACCATGCTGGCCACCACCGGCGGCCTGCTCGCCGTCACCCTCGCCGGTCAGCTCGACCGGACGGTGGCGGTCGCGCTGCTGCTCTTCTTCGTCGGACTGGGCATGATCATGGGGAATGCCACCGCGCTGGCGATCCAACGCGTACCGAAGGCGGCCGGCAGCGGATCGGCGGTGCTCGGCACCCTCCAGGGCGTACTCGCGGCGGTGGCGGCCCCGCTGATGGGGCTCGGTGGGCGGGACAACGCCGTAGCGCTGTTCCTGGGCATGACCGTCTGCGTCGCGGTCGCCTGCCTCGCGCTGCTGCTCACCCGATCCGCAGAGCGGCCCCCGAGCGACCGGCCGCCGGTCAGGACCGGTGCGCCCGACGGGTCGGTTGCCTGACACTGATGCCCTCGACCACCCTCGGCCCGCCGATGCCGCCGACCCGGCATTACCTTGCAGGCAATACAACGCCAGCGTTATAGTTGATCCGTGGGCTCCTGGGACATCAACCTGACCGCACAGGTCGAAGACTGGTTCCTCGAACTCGCCAAGGATGACCCCGACTGCGCCAACCAGGTCGCAGCGGCCATCGACATGCTCTCGGAAGTGGGACCCACACTGGGGCGCCCTTTGGTTGACCAGATCAAAGCATCACGACACCAGAACATGAAGGAACTGCGCCCGGGTTCCACCGGCAACTCCGAGATCCGCATCCTGTTCGCGTTCGATCCCGAGCGGTCGGCAATCCTGCTGATAGCGGGCGACAAGGCTGGGAAATGGAAAGAATGGTACAAGGAAAACGTTGCACTGGCTGATGAGGCGTACGACAACCACCTCGCCGAGCTGAAGGGACAGCATCATGGCGAATAGCTGGAAGGACGTTCGCGCCCGCGCCAACCTTGACGAGAAGCGGGTCGCCGAGCACAGAGACCGCCTGGTCGCCGAGGTCCGTGCTGCTCGGCTCGCGGACATCCGCAAGCGTCACGACCTGAGCCAGCAGCAGGTCGCCGACCGGATGGGCGTATCCCAGGCTCGTGTGTCCGCCATCGAGAAGGGCGAACTACCTGCCACCGAGGTCGGCACGATCGGCAAATACATTGCCGCCCTCGGTGGCCAGTTGACAATCGTGGCTGACTTTGGCGACGAGAAGTTGGTCCTCGGTTGACAAGGCCGTTAGGGGCCATCGAAGGTGCGCGGATCTTTGCCAACGGCTGAGGTTGCCGTTGATTGCGGCACGCGGCAGCCGGGGAGGTACTGGCAGGTCGATCCACGCGCTACATGATCCGGCGCCAGAGCCTTCACAGAACCTGGCGGGTCCGCATGGTATCCACGAACGACCGCCAGGCGGCCGGCGCGAAGGTCAGCACCGGACCGGCCGGGTCCTTGCTGTCCCGCACCCCGATCACCCCGGGCAAGTTCCCGGCCACCTCGACGCACTCACCACCGTGACCGTTGCTGCGGCTGCTCTTCCGCCACACCGCACCGCTCAGTTCCATGACTCCGCCACTTCCCGGATCATCTCGATCGACTGCTGATGGGACAGCGCCTCACTACGGATCGAGTCCCAGAGCTTCTGGATGGCTTTGACGTCCTCGGCACGCTCGATGAACCGCCCCTGGAGCTGGTCATCGAGATAGACGACGACGTCGTCGCCGTCCGGGAGGGTCGCGATCACAAAGGGGCCGTTGAGCCCAGCGTACGCGCCGGCACTGGTCGGAACGATCTGGATTCGCACCCGGGGCTGTTCGGCGCAGAGCTTGACGATGTGCCGGAGTTGGTCGCGCATCACCTCGGCGCCGCCGACCGGCTGGTGCAGCACCCGCTCGTCGATGACGGCGGTGAACAGCGGCGGATCCGGCCGGGTCAGGATCTCCTGCCGGGCAAGCCGCGCAGCCACCTGCTGCTCCACCTGGTCAGCGGTGAGCAGTCCACCGCTGGCCAGCAGTGCTCGGGCATATCCCTCGGTCTGCAACAGGCCAGGAATCACCGACAGTTGGAAGCAGCGAATGCCGGTCGCCTCCTGTTCGACCACGACCCAGTGCCGGAACCACGGCATGACCGGCCCGACACCGATCACTGCCTGGATGCGTTCGAGGAGGCCGCCGGTTTCCAGTACGTTGTCGCAGCGCTTGGCGAACTCGCGGGTCGGGCGGCGCTGACACAGCTCGATCTTGGCGATCAGCGCCGAGGAGAAGTTGATCCGCTGTGCCAGACCGTCCTGGGAGAGTCCGGCAATACCACGGAACCGGCGTAACTCGCCGGCGAACAGACCCAGTGTCGTCGGTTCGGCCACGGACAGGCTCCTTACCTGCGGATTGTGGACCCCGGACAACGGCTCGGGTCGCCCGGACAACACTTCCGAGAGTAGTGGCCCGGTCACGAGACTGGGGACCGGAAACGCGCCCATCGGCAGACCGGGACCTGACCCGGGTGGGCGTCCCGGACCGCCCCAGGGAGGTAACGCTCCGATGTGGTCACTGTTTCGGGGGCAACCCCAACCCGTCCGGTACTCCCCGCAGCACCGACGCGACTGGCGACGGCTCTGGTGGCGGCACTGTCGCTGCGGCGACCGCTGGCCGTGCCCGGACCGGTTCAACCCACCACCGCTCGTCCCGCCGTACCCGATGGCGCGGATCGGCGCGAACCTGCCGCCCCGGTTTCCGCGCAAGCGCCCGACGAACCGCGGCCCGACCTGGCGGCACCTGCCGTTGCGTCCACTCTGGATCTGCCGGGGATGCGGGCACCCGTGGCCGTGTGCCACCGCCCGACTGACGCTGCTCTCCGACTATCGGGAGGACCGGGTGGGGCTGCACGTCTATCTCGGCTCGGCGCTCTACGCCGCCACCGCCGACCTGCACCGGCTCAACCCGAATCCGGGACCGGACCCGGCGGCACTGCACGCCCGCTTTCTCGGCTGGGTCCGCCCTCGTCCCTGATCGGCTGGCCCCGCTCGATCCAACGAGCATTGTCAGCCCAGCACGGGAGAGCACTGTCAGCGGGGCGGAGGCAGCTCGATCGCGGTGAGGCCGCGCCGCCGGTAGACGTCGGGACGCTCGGTGAGCACCGAGCGGCCGGTCGGCCACTCGGCGTCCGGCCTCGCGACGACGACCGCGTGCGCGGCCCGCCAGTCGACGGTGCCGGCGACGAGCCGTCCGACCGCGGTCGCCGCCGAATAGCCGAGTTCGACGACCTCCATCGCCGGTAACGCCCCGACGTGCTCGCCGAGCGCCGGGCGGTCGGCCGAGGCGGCGGCCAGGCAGAGTGCGGGGACGTAGATGTGCCGCCCCGCCTCCTGGTGCGCCGCCGCGACCAACCCGGAGAGCAGCCGGTGGCCGGCGCCGAGCGCGAGCAGGGCGGTGTGGTCGAAGACGACCGCCGCGAGCGGGGTGGTCACGCCCTCGGCTCGTCGGAGCCGGCCGGGTCGAGAGTGGAGGGTACGGCTCCCGACTCGACGTCCCGCCAGAAGTCTTCACCGGCGCGGACGTCGTCGCCGTCGAGGTCGACACCGATCCGCGACCGCAGGTATCGGGCCGCACTGGCCGCGCGTTCCCGCAGCTCGGCTGCGGTGGGTGTGCCGTTGGACAGCTCGGCGACCAGGTCCCGCACGGTCATGCCCCGCTCCCGTGCGATCGTGGCGAGCCGGTCCCGGACCACCGCGTCCACCTTGATCGTCGTGTCCACGGCCGGAAGTATACCGACGGTATACCGGCGTCCGGAGCAGCTCACCGGCACGGCGGCCCCGATATCCGAATCTGCCATCCGTACGGATGACAACGATTACTCTCCGGAGTATGGCCCGCGGGTTGTTTGCACTCAGAGTAGCCGCCGCTCTCCTGGTGCTGCCGTCGGTGACAACGGCCGGTGCGCCCGGAGCTACGGTGGCGAGGACTCCGGCCCAGACCCGAGCGAGTACGCCGTCTCGGCCCTGTCCGGCGCCGAGCCCGCCGGTGGCCCGGCCGACCCGGCCAGCGCCGCCACCGCTCGACCCGGCGAAGGCGGCAGTCGGCGGCCCGGCCCTGGCGACCACCGGCCTGGTCATCCCGTCCGGCGCCGCCGAGCCACCCAAGGTCACCGCCACCTCGTGGCTGGTCGCCGACCTGGCCAGCGGCGCCGTGCTCGGCGGCTGCGGCCCACACGAGTACGGCGTGCCGGCGAGTGTGCAGAAGCTGCTGCTGGTGGCGGCGGTACTGCCACATCTCGACCCGCAGCGGGTCGTCGAGGTGACCGAGTCGGACCTCGACTTCGAGCCGGGCAGCTCGGCGGTGGGGCTGGTACGCGGCGGCCGGTACACGGTCGAGACGCTCTGGCTCGGCCTGATGCTCAACTCCGGCAACGACGCGGCGAACGTGCTGGCCCGGCTCGGCGGCGGTGCCGCTGGCCAGGCCGGCGGGGTCGCGGCGATGAACGCCGAGGCGGCCCGGCTCGGCGCGCACCAGACGCACGCCGCCACACCCTCCGGGCTGGACGGACCCGGCCAGTACACCAGCGCCTACGACCTGGCGCTGATCGCCCGCGCCTGCTTCGGGCACCCCGACTTCCGCCGGTACGCCGCGACGAAGATGGCGCAGGTGCCGGCCCAGGCGGCGAACAACACCAAGGGGTACCCGATCTGGAACGACAACCAGCTCCTGCACCGCTATCCCGGGGCGCTGGGCGGCAAGACCGGGTACACCGACCTGGCCCGGCACAGCTTCGTCGGGGCGGCCGAGCGGAACGGTCGTACCCTGCTGGTCACCCTGCTCGGCGCGGAGTCGCAGCCGCAGCGCGGCTGGGAGCAGGGCGCGGCGCTGCTCGACTGGGGATTCGGGCTGCCCGCCGACGCGACCGTCGGCCAGCTCGTCGCACCGGGTCGGGCCGACTCCGGCAACCAGGTCTCGTCACCGGCCGCCGGCGCGACCCAGGTGCGTCCCGACCGGGGCTTCCGCATCGACTGGCTGCTCGGCACGGTCGCCCCGGTGATCCTGGTCGGCACCCTGCTCGCGCTCCTGGTCCGGCAGCGGCGCCGGGCCGCCCGCCGACGGGCCGGACGGTGACCACATCTGCGAGATGCCCCGAAGCTGCCTCCCCGGCGACAGGCGTGAGCTAGATCATGCTTTAGGTTGACCTTAGGTCAGGGTGCATGCTCGTCGCGTCGGCACGCCACGACGGACGCCGATCCGGGCAGAGCAGATTCAGAGGAGCAACCATGTCCAGCACCCTTCCCGACCAGGACAAGAGCACCCTGGGGACCGTCGCGCACGGGGCCGTGTCGCTGATGGCCGCCACCGGCACGCCCACCGCAGCCCTCGACGCCGCAGGGGTGAACACCTCGGACAGCGGAGCCGTGCCAGCTGCTGCTGCCGGGCAGGATCGCCCGGAACTCCAGAAGGCCCTGGATGAGATCGTCGATTCCGGTCTCACCGGAATTACGCTTCGCGTGCACGATGAGCGGGGCGAGTGGGTCGGCAGCGCCGGGGTGAGCAAGCTGGGGGAGGCGACGAAACCGCCGACGAACGGGCACGTCCGGATCGGCAGCAACACCAAGACCTTCACCGCGACCCTGGTGCTGCAACTGGTGGCCGAGGGCAAGATCAGGCTGGACACCCCGGTCGCCGACTATCTGCCCGAGTTCGGGCTGGACCAGCGGATCACGGTGCGGATGCTGCTACAGCACACCAGCGGCGTGTTCAACTTCACCGGTGAGTACTACGAGGACGGAACGGTGGTGCCGGGGATCCCCGCTACCACCGCAGGCAAGGAGTGGGTGGACAACCGCTTCAAGACCTATCAGCCAGCGGATCTGGTGCGGCTGGCGTTGTCCAAGCCGGCACGGTTCGAGCCGGGGACGGACTGGAGCTATTCAAACACCAACTACGTGCTGGCCAGGCTGCTGATCGAGCAGGTCACCGGCCGCTCGGTCGCCGAGGAGATGCAGCGGCTGATCCTGGGGCCGCTCGGGCTGTCCGGCACCGTGGCACCGACCACCCAGACGGGAATCGCCGAGCCGCACGCCCACGCCTACTACCGGTACGAGGACGCCGGTGAGGAGAAGACGGTCGACGTCACCAGCCAGAATCCCTCCTGGATCTCCAGCGGTGGTGACATGATCTCGACCAGCCAGGACCTGCACACGTTCATCTCCGCGCTGGTGAGCGGCAAGCTCCTGCCGGCCCCGTTGCTGGCCGAGATGTGCACCCCGCACCCGACGCCCATTCCGGGCATGGGCTACGGACTGGGGTTGTTCGTGCAGGACACGCCCTGTGGCGGCACCGTCATCACCCACAACGGCGGCGCTGCCGGGCACGCCGCGCTGATGTTCAGCACGCCCGATGGCAGCAAGACCCTGACCGCCACGCTGAACTATGTGGACGACGCCGCATTGTCCCTGGCCGTGGCGTTCCAGCAGGCGACGCAGCGGCTCGTCGACGAGGTGTTCTGCGGCGGGCAGGCCGACCCGGCTCGGCCGACGGACTGAACACCCGTGACCCACGCGCTTTGAGGGCCGGCACCTTCCGGTCCTGTATCAGGTGGCACGCGAACGGGCGCCACGCCGAGTTCGGCGTGGCCCGTCCACACGCTCGGTGGAGGTGTGCGAATTGAACCTTTTTCAACCTGGACCGCGCGGCGCTTACGCACCGCGTCCGACCTTGCGGTCCGCCGGACCGCAAGGGGAGGTTGAAAAAGGTTCATTGGTGGTCCAGCCCGAGCACAAGGCAGGCTGAGCAGATGAGGAACGGAGTCACGATCGGGCAGGCAGCGGCATTTGCCGGCGTTACCGTGAAGACGGTGCGGCACTACCACAAGCTCGGCCTGGTCGAGGAGCCCGAACGCGACAGCTCCGGTTACCGACGGTACGGATCGGCCGACTTGTTGCGGCTGGTGCAGGTCCGCACGCTGGCCGCCACCGGGGTGCCGCTGGCCGAGATCGGGCCCCTGCTCGCCGCCGACGCCGCGCAGTTCGCCGCCGCACTCGCCGACGTCGAGCGGCAGCTCACCGAACGGATCAAGGAGTTGATCAGCCGGCGCGACACACTGCACCGGCTCGCCGACGGCAACCGGGCGCTGCTGCCCGAGCGCGCTGTGGCACTGCTGGAGCGGATGCCCGCCCTCGGCTTCAGCACGGACGAAGTGGCGGCCGCCCGGGAGGGCTTGGTGCTCGCCAGGGCCCTGGTTCCCGAAGGTTTCGACGACTACCTCACCCATGTCGAGCACGCCCTGCAAGACCCCCGGTTCGTCGCCTTGAGCAAGCGCGCCGCCGAATCCGCGGCCTGGGAACCGGACGACCCCCGCATCGCCGAACTCGCCACCGCCATGGCCGACCACTACCTCGCCAACCCCGCACAGCTGAAAATCGTGACCGGCCTGCAAGCCCGCACCGAGACCGCGACCCGGTACAACCTGATCGCCCACCACGGCGAGGAACAGGCACCGGGCGCGGCCCGGCTGGCCGCGCTCGTCGAAACCAAGCTCCGTGCCGCCGGCGTCCATATCCCCAGACCGGACTCCCACTGACCGCGCCGTGCTCCGGTCCTTCGCGAGAGGCGGCTCAGTTACTCCTTGGCCGGACG
This sequence comes from Plantactinospora sp. ZYX-F-223, assembly GCF_039649625.1. Classification (NCBI taxonomy): domain Bacteria; kingdom Bacillati; phylum Actinomycetota; class Actinomycetes; order Micromonosporales; family Micromonosporaceae; genus Plantactinospora; species Plantactinospora sp. ZYX-F-223. The sequence goes on from NZ_JBDJAV010000030.1 coordinate 65,934, forward strand.
AACGGGTTCGCCCCCGGAGACGAGACCTCCAGGGCCCGGCCGGCCGGGATAGGCTCCTGACCGTCAGAAACGGTTGATCGAGGAGGCGGGATGGGCCGGTACGCCGCGCTCCTGCGGGGCGTCAACCTCGGCTCGCACAACCGGATCGGCATGGCCGACCTGCGCCGGATCGTCACCGACCTCGGCCACGACGACGTGAAGACCTACCTGCAGAGTGGCAACGTGGTCTTCGGAGCCGGGAACGGCGCCGATCCGGAACGGCTGGCCGGCGACCTCCGGCGAGCCCTCGCCGACCAGTTGACCATCGACGTGGCGGTCATGGTCCGCTCCGGCCCGGAGTTGGCGGAGCTGACCGCCGGCAACCCGTACGCGCCCGCCCAGCCGGACGAGGTCAAGCTGCTGGTGGCGTTCCTGGCGCAGCCGCCGGAGGCCGACCGGGTGGCCGAGCTGTCCGTGCCGGGCGCCGAGGCCGCCGGGTTCGCCTTCGCCGGTACCGGCCGTGACCTCTACCTGCACTACCCGGACGGGTACGGCCGCAGCAGGTTCAGCAACGCCTACCTGGAGAAGCGACTCGGCGTCGCCTCGACCACCCGGAACTGGAAGACCGTCAAGGCCCTGGCCGAGCTGACCGCGACCGACTGAGCTGAGTCGGGTGAGGTTGCCGCGACCCGGCAGGTCGGCAGGTGCCCGGAGTTGACCGGCCGGCCGAACGAGCCGTGAGCCGGCCGGCCGGAGCATTCCGGGTTACAGCCCCAGGTCGCGGGCGATGATCATGCGCTGCACCTCGGAGGTGCCCTCGCCGATCTCCAGGATCTTCGAGTCCCGCCAGAACCGGGCCACGGCGAACTCGTTCATGAAGCCGTACCCGCCGTGGATCTGGGTCGCCTCCCGGGCGTTGTCCACCGCGCACTCGCTGGCGTGCAGCTTGGCGATCGCCGCGTGCCGCTTGAAGTCCTCGCCGGCCAGCATCCGGGCCGCCGCGTCGTAGTACGCCAGCCGGGAGGTGTGCGCCCGCCGCTCCATGTCAGCGATCTTGAACTGGATGGCCTGGAAGTTGGCGATCGGCCGACCGAAGGCGTGCCGCTCCTTGGCGTACCGGATGGACTCGTCGACGCAGCCCTGGGCGAGGCCGACCGCCAGCGCGGCGATCGCGATCCGCCCCTCGTCGAGGATCCGCAGGAACTGGGCGAAGCCCCGGCCGCGCTGGCCGAGCAGGTTCTCCGCCGGCACCCGGCAGTCGTCGAAGGTCAGCTCGTGGGTGTCCGAGGCGCACCAGCCCACCTTGGAATAGCCCGGCGCGACGGTGAAGCCCGGCGTACCGGAGGGCACGATGATGGTGGAGAGCTCCTTGGAGCCGTCCGGGTTGGTGCCGGTGACAGCGGTGACCGTGACCAGGGTGGTGATCTCGGTACCCGAGTTCGTGATGAACGCCTTCGAGCCGTTGATCACCCACTCGTCGCCGTCCAGAACCGCCCGGGTCGCCGTGCCGCCCGCGTCGGAGCCGAAGCCCGGCTCGGTCAGCCCGAACCCGGCCAGCGCCTCGCCGGTGACCAGCTTCGGCAGCCAGCGGGCGCGCTGCTCGTCGGTGCCGAACCGGTAGATCGGCATCGCGCCGAGCGAGACCGCCGCCTCCAGCGTGATCGCCACGCTGGAGTCGACCCTGGCGAGTTCCTCCAGGGCGAGGCAGAGCGCGAAGTAGTCGCCGCCCATCCCGCCGTGCTCCTCCGGGAACGGCAGGCCGAACAGCCCCATCTTGCCCATCTGCGCGACGATCTCGTACGGGAAGGTGTGCCGCTCGTAGTGGTCGGCGATGGCCGGCGCGACGACCTCGTGGGCGAAGGACCGCACACTCGATCGCAGCGCCTCGTACTCCTCGCTGAGCCGGAAGTCCATGGGTTCCTCCATCGGGTCGGGTCCGCCGGGAACGCTCGTGGCGCGACGGGCGGGGCCGCGGGTGGCGAGCCGGGCGTTCCGATCTCCGCAACGGTCGGAGCGCCGGGCCGGTTCCTAGACAGGCGTGACGCCGTGCCGGCGCCGGGAGAAGGTGCGGTCCTTTCCTCGGGCGGCGGCGAACCGCCGGACCAGCTCGGTTCGCAGGTCGGCCGGTTCGACGATCGCGTCCACGACCAGCTCGCTGGCCAGCCGGACGATGTCGATGTCCTGCTCGTAGGCGGTACGCCGCTCGGCGACGAAGGCCGCCCGCTCGTCCGGGTCCTCGATCGCGGCGATCTTGTTGGCGTAGACCGCGTTCACCGCCGCCTCGGCGCCCATCACCGCGATCTTCGCGGTGGGCAGCGCGATCGTCGCGTCCGGCTCGAAGCCGGGGCCGGCCATGGCGTAGAGCCCGGCACCGTACGCCTTGCGGACCACCACGCAGATCTTCGGTACGGTCGCCTCGCTGATCGCCGTGATCATCTTGGCGCCGTGCCGGATGATGCCCTGCTTCTCCACCGCCGTGCCGACCATGAAACCGGGCACGTCGGAGAGGAAGAGCAGCGGCACGTTGAACGCGTCGCAGAGCTGCACGAACCGGGTCGCCTTGTCGGCCGAGTCGACGAAGAGCACCCCGCCCTTGAACATCGAGTTGTTCGCCACCACACCGACGGCCTGGCCGTCGAGCCGGCCGAAGCCGATCGTCAGCTCCTTGGCCCAGAGCGCCTGGATCTCCAGGAAGGAGTCGGCGTCGAGCAGGCCCTTGACGTACCGGCGCATGTCGAACGCCTGCCGCTCACTCGCCGGTACCAGCGCGGCCAGGTCGACCTTGTCCGGGGCGGCGACGGCGGGCGCGGCCGGCGGCGACTGCGTCCAGTTCGCCGGCAGGTAGGAGAGGTAGCGGCGGACCACGTCGAGCGCGTCCGCCTCGGTCTTGCAGAGGAAGTGCCCGACACCGGATTCGGCGCAGTGCACCCGGGCCCCGCCCATCTCCTCCAGTGTGGTCTTCTCCCCGGTGACCATCTCGACCATCCGGTCGGAGCCGAGATACATGCTGGCGTTGCCGTCCACCATCGCCACCACGTCGCAGAACGCCGGGATGTACGCCCCGCCGGCCGCGCTCGGCCCGAACAGCGCGCAGACCTGCGGAATCGAGCCGGAGGCGCGGACCTGGTTCCAGAAGATCTTTCCGGCGCCGCGCCGGCCGGGGAAGAGGTCCACCTGGTCGGTGATCCGGGCACCGGCCGAGTCGACCAGATAGACCATCGGCTGGCCGTTGGCGTACGCCCGCTCGATGATCCGGATGATCTTCTCGACCGTACGGGCACCCCAGCTCCCGGCCTTGACCGTGGAGTCGTTGGCCATCAGGCAGACGGGCCGGCCGTCGATGCTGGCCTGGCCGGTGACCACGCCGTCGGCGGGTAGCCCGTCGGCGAGCGCGTTCGCGTAGAGCCCGTCCTCGACGAACGATCCCTCGTCGACCAGCAGCGCGATCCGTTCCCGGGCGAAGAGCTTGCCCTTGGCCGCGTTGGCGGCGTGGTATTTCTCCGCACCGCCGGCCCGGACCCGCTTGCCGAGTTGTTCCAGCGCCGCATCGTCGAGCGTCACGCCGACCCCCCTCGTCGCACCGGGACTCGCGGTCCCACCCCAACCGACCTGAACGATCGTTAGGCTACTGCATCCGAGCCGCTCCGGGCCACTCGACCGCTGTCATAACGAACGACCACGTATCTGGACAGGATGGTGTAATTGACATTTGTCTATACTAGGCTGCTGGCACCCCCTCCCATCGACCACCGGATCGGAGAGTGAGCCATGACCTCACGCATCAGCCGGCTACTGGTCGCGTTCGTCGCAACGACGGGTGCCACCCTCGGCATCACGCTGGCCAACCCCTCGCCCGCGTCCGCCGCCATGACCATCTGCTACAACACCAGCCAGGCGCCGAGCTACGTCAGCATCGCGAACCAGGCCGCCTCGATCTGGAACAACGCCACGTCGAACCTGACCCTCTCGGCCAACTGCGGCTCCAACCTGCGGATCTACCAGATCACCGGCGGTGGCTCGTACGCGGTGCGGACCAGCCTCGGCAACGGCCGGGTCTACATCGACACCCAGCAGGCGCAGCAGTACAGCCCGCTGCGGATCATGAGCCACGAGATCGGGCACATCCTCGGGCTGCCGGACAACTACAACGGCAACTGCGCGCTGCTGATGTCGGGTGGCAGTGCCGGCACGAGCTGCACCAACCCGTACCCGAGCAGCGCGGAGGCCAGCCGGGTCACCCAGCTCTTCGCCGGTACCCGGGTCGGGCCGGAGCGCGCCGACGACGTCGGCGGCCAGGTCTTCCCGGACAGTTGGCCGGCGACGATGCTCGCCCCGATCGGCTGACCCGCCGGCCGAGAAGCGGACGTACCACGAAGGGGCCGGCGAACCGCCGGCCCCTTCCGGCGGGCCGGGTCAGTCGAAGGTGACCGACTGCCCGGGCGGGATCCGGGCGTACTCCGTCTCGGCCTTCTGCGCGAACCAGCGGTCCACGATCGGCGCCCCGCGCTCGCTGACCACCGCGTCGTGGATCGAGTACGCCCGCCGGGGCTTGACCGCCCGGACGAAGTCGAGCGACTCGGCGACCTTCAACCATGGCGCGCTGGTCGGCACCAGCAGCGTCGCCACCGGCAGGTCCGGTACGAAGAACGCGTCGCCGGGGTGGTAGAGCCCGCCACCCGTCGTCCCGACGTCGACCACGAAGCCGAGGTTCGGAATTCCCGGCAGCCCCTGGTAGATCTCGGCGTGGTCCCGACCGACCGCCCGCACCCGGAACCCGCCCGCGTCGAACTCGTCGCCGGAGGCGACCGGCACCACCGCCGGACCGAGATCGGCCAGTTGCCCGGCCACGTCGGCGTGGGTGTAGATCCGCAACGCCGGGTTGGTGGCCACCGCCGCACTGATCCGCTCGGTGTCCAGATGGTCCGGGTGCTCATGCGTGACCAGCACGTGGTCGACGGAGTCCAGCGCCTCGGCCTCGGTCCACATGCCCGGATCGATCACCAGCGACCGCCCGTCCGCCTCCAGGCGTACGCAGGCGTGGGTGTACTTGATCAACCGCATTTGCCGAGCTTATCCCGGTTTGTCGGTGCTTACGGCCGTTACGCCGCCAGTCTGCTGCGCGGGCCGGCCCGGAGCACCCCGGACGGCAACTCCCGGCCGACGAGCTGCTCGGCGTAGGCCGCCGCCTCCAGCAGGGCGTCCAGGTCGACACCGGTCTCGATGCCCATGTCGTGCAGCATGTGCACCACCTCCTCGGTGGCCACGTTCCCGCTCGCCCCCGGGGCGTACGGGCAGCCGCCGAGCCCGCCGACGCTGGCGTCGTACTCGGTGACGCCGAGTTCGAGCGCGGTCAGCAGGTTCGCCAGCGCCGTACCCCGGGTGTTGTGGAAGTGCAGCAGCACCGGGATGTCGGGCTGCCGGTTCCGGACCGCGGTGAGGAGTTCCCGGACCCGGCGCGGGGTCGCCATCCCGGTGGTGTCGCCAAAGGCCACCCGGTCCGCCCCGTCGGCCACCACCCGGTCGACGATGCCGGCCACCCGGGCCGGGTCGACGTCCCCCTCGTACGGGCAGCCGAAGCTGGTCGCCACGATCACCTCGGCGGTCGCCCCCGCCTCGTGCAACAGCGAGATCAGCCCGGCGATGTCGTCCAGCGACTCGGCGGTGGAACGGTTGACATTGCGCCGGTTGTGGGTGTCGCTGGCCGAGACCACCACCTCGATCTCGGTGAACCCGGCGGCCAGGGCCCGCTGGGCGCCCTTCGAGTTCGGCACCAGCGCCGAATAGCGCACCTGCGGTGTCCTCGTCGCCCGCGCCCACACCTCGTCGGCGTCGGCCATCTGCGGGATCGCCTTCGGGTGCACGAAGGAGACCGCCTCGATCCGGCGTACGCCGGTGGTGCCGAGCAGGTCCAGCAGGCGTACCTTGCCGTCGGACGGGACCGGGTCCTCGTTCTGCAGGCCGTCGCGCGGTCCGACCTCCCGGATCGAGACCGCGCCCGGCAGGTCGTTCGTCATGCCGCCACCTCGTTCCGCCCGCCCACGTTTTCCGCTCCCATCCGGCCGGTCACTTCTTCGCCCGCATCCGGCCGACGATGCCGGTGTCGTAGTCACCGCCGAGAAACTCGGCGTTGTCGAACAGCTCGGCGAAGAACGGCAGGTTGCACTTCGGCCCGGCGATCTCGAAGCCGGTCACCGCCGTACGGGCCCGGTCGATCGCCTCGGCCCGGTCGGCGCCGTACACGATCAGTTTCGCCATCAGCGAGTCGTAGAACGGGGTGACGGTGGTGCCGAGGGCGTATCCGGAGTCGACCCGGACCCCCTCGCCGGTCGGCTCCGTCCACGCGGTCACCGCACCCGGGCCAGGCAGGAACCGCAACGGGTCCTCGGCGTTGACCCGCAGCTCGATGGCGTGCCCGCGCGGGGCGAGCGCGTCCGGGTCGAAGCTCGGGGCCAGCCCGGCGGCCACCCGGAGTTGCTCCTCGACCAGGTCGACGCCGTAGACCAGCTCGGTCACCGGGTGCTCCACCTGGAGCCGGGTGTTCATCTCCAGGAAGAAGAACTCATCGGAGTCGGGGCCGGCACCCGGCAGGTCCCGGTGGCGCGGGACCAGCAGGCACTCCACGGTGCCGGCGTTGCGGTAGCCGACCGCCTCGCCGGCCCGGACCGCCGCCGCCAGCAGCCGCTCCCGCAGCTCTGCGGAGACGGCCGGCGAGGGCGACTCCTCGACCACCTTCTGGTTGCGCCGCTGCACCGAGCACTCCCGCTCGCCGAGCGCCACCACCCGGCCGTCGGCCAGGCCGAGGATCTGCACCTCGACGTGCCGCACCCGGGGGAAGTACCGCTCGATCAGCACCGAGCCGTCCCCGAACATCCGCTCGGCGAACGCGCGCACCTTGTCGTACTCGGTGCGCAGGCTGGCCTCGTCGGCGGCGACCGCCATGCCCATCCCGCCGCCCCCGGCGGCGGCCTTGACCATGACCGGGAAGCCGATCTCCCCGGCGGCGGCGAGCGCGGCCTCGACCGTGCCGGCCGGGTCGGTGGTGCCGGGTGCCACCGGGACGCCCGCGGCGGCCATCAGGTTACGAGCATTGATCTTGTCGCCCATCGCGGTGATCGCGTCGGCGCCGGGCCCGACCCAGACCAGGCCGTTCGCCTCGACGGTACGGGCGAAGTCCGCGTTCTCCGACAGGAAGCCGTACCCGGGGTGGATCGCCTGCGCACCGGTCGACTTGGCGGCGGCGAGGATGACCTCGGCGTTCCGGTAGCTCTGCGCCGGGTTGGGCGGGCCGACGCAGACCGCCTCGTCGGCCTCGCGGACGAACGGCAGGTCGGCATCTGCCTCGGAGTAGACCGCGACAGTCCGTACGCCGAGTCGCCGGGCGGTCCGCATGATCCGGCGGGCAATCTCGCCACGGTTCGCGACGAGCAGGGACTCGATCATGATCGTGTTCTACCTCTCCGTACTCGAAGCGGCCGCACCTCGTTGTACGGCCGTCCGCGGCCCGGCTCAGTGAACCTCTTTCAACCTCCCCCTGCGGTCCGGCGGACCGCAAGTCGGACGCGGTGCCCGAGCGCCACGCGGTTCAGGTCGAAAGGTTCAGTCGTCCGGGTCGGCGAGCAGCGCAGCCAGGGTAGCGGCTCGGAGCAGCGCGGCCCGGCGCTGGCGGTCCACCTCGCCACCGAGGAAGGGCGTGGAGTTCATCAGACCGAACGCGGCATGGGCGAGCACCCGCGCCTCGCCCGCCGACAGTTTCGGGTGCAGCGCGGTCAGCACCCCCACCCACTCCTCGACGTAGAGCCGCTGGAGCCGCCGGATCTGCCGGCGGGGCTCCTCCGGCAGCCGGTCCAGCTCGTGCAGGTGCAGCGCGATGACCGCCGGGTTGGCCAGGGCGAACTCGACATGGAAGTCGATCAGGGATTCGAGGGCCGCCCGGGAGTTCTCCGGATGCTCCGCGACCCGCTGCCGCCCGCCGGCCAGCAGCCCGTCACTCACCGGCATCAGCGCGGCGACGAGCATCGCCTCCTTGCCGGCGAAGTGGTGGTAAAGCGCCGGACCGGTCACCCCGGCGGCCGACCCGATGTCGTCCATCGAGACCCCGTGATAGCCGCGGGCCGCGAAGAGGCCGACCGCGATCTCCAGAATCTCCTCGCGCCGGGACCGCCGTCGCCGCACGCCGCTGGCGGGCGCGCCGGCCTCCGTCGCCATCACCTGCTCCTCCACCGTCACCCGACCAGCCTAGTCAGCTGTCAATCGCTGGCTCCCTGCCGAGTGTCGGCCGCCACTGGGCGGACGGGTCCGTCCGATCCGCGCCCGGACCGGTGCCCCATCCGGCGGGCGGGATCGGGCCGGCTACTCGTCGTCGGGGTCGAGGTCGTAGCTGGCGCGCAGGGCGTCGGCCTCCGCCGTACGGCCGAGCGCGGCGAGCGCGACGGCGAGCAGCCAGGCCGTCCGGCGTACCGGCTCGGAGTGCTCGGGCAGGCTGTTCAGGGTGCTCCGGAGCAGCGGTTCGGCCTCGGCCGGCCGGTCCAGCCGGAGCAACACCTCCCCGGTCAGCAGGTCCACCAGGAGCGCCTCGCCGAAGGCCTGGATCGACCGCAGCGTGTCGGCGGCGCCGTCCAACCGGGCCAGCGCCTCGTCCGGCCGGTCCGCGCCGAGCAGCGCCCGGGCCGCGACATCGGCCAGCATCGCCCGCTCCCAGTGCACCGCCGGCTCGACCTCGGCGTCGCCGGAATCCGGCGTACCAGATCCGGACCCCGCCGGTGGTGCCGAGTCTGCGGACCCGCCCGGCAGGGCCGCCGCCACCCGGTCGGCCACCTCCAGCGCGGCCAGCGCCGCCGCCGGGTCACCGGCCCAGTGCTGGGCGGCCACCTCCCGACGCCGGACCCGCAACTCGTCCAGGGGCAGCCCGGCGAGCTGGAACGCGGTCGCGGCGGCACCGAACCGCTGCGCGGCGAGATTGTCCCGGTCCTGGGCGTAGAGCAGCTCGCCGGCCTCCTCCAGCACCCCGGCCCGGGCAGGCAGGTTGTCCGGGCCGTCGAGGTTGTCGGCGAGTTCGTCCAGCAGGGCCAGGGCGGGGCCGTCCTCGCCGAGCGACCGGTAGACGGTGGCGAGCAGGTGCCGGCACTGGTCCGCGTCGGCCTGCCGGCCGAGCCGGTCCAGCTCGCCGACCGCCTCCTCCGCCGCCTCGGCCGCCTCCACCGCCCGGTCGGCCCGCCGGTAGGCGTCGGCCAGCTCCCAGCGCAGGTAGGCAGCGCCGTCCACGATGCCGCGCTCGACGCAGAGCGCGACCGCCTCCACCAGGTCGTCGACCGCCTCACCCGGGCGGCCGGCGGCGACCAGCGCCCGGGCCCGCCCGGTCCGGGCCGGCAGCGCCAGCTTGCCGGTGGCGAGCCGCACCGCCTCGTCGTACGCCGAGACCGCCTGCTCCGGGTCGTCGAGCGAGTTGGCGTAGCCGAGGCTGGCGACCGCCCGGTGATCGGGCAGGCCGAGTTCGTCGTAGAGGTCCCGGGCCCGCAGCGCCGCCTCGCCGACCTCGGCGCCCCGGTCCAGCAACTCCAGGACCCGGACCCTGGTCAGCGCGATCCGTGCCACCAGATAGCGGTCTCCGGCACCGGCCGCCTCGGTCGACGCCCGGTCCACCGCCGCCAGCGCCTCGGCACCCCGACCCCGCTCGGCAAACGCGATCGCCAACCGGTCCTGCGCGGCGGCCCGATGCCAGGCGTCACCGTGCACCATCAGGTAGTCGGCGGACTCCTGGACCAGCGGCACCCCCTCGTCCGGCTCACCGGACATCACCAGCAGTACGCCCAGCCGGCCGGCCACCACCTGGGCGCGGAGCGGATCCGGCACCTGCCGGTGCAGCGCCAGCGCCTCCCGGTCCGCCGCCACCGCTCCGGCCACGTCGCCGGCCACCTGCCGCTCGACCGCCCGGAACTCGGCCCGACGGGCGGCGACCGACTGCCCCTGCGCCTGCCCGGCGAACCGTTCGTCGAAGACCGCCAGTACCGCGAAGAGGTCGCCGTCGCGCTCGGTACGCCAGGCCGCCTCGGCCAGGTCGAGCAACTGCTCCGGGCTAGCGTCCGGCGGTACGTCGGGCCGGGCGGGTGGCCGGGCCGACCCTGCGGAGGCTCCACCCGGCTCGGCGGCCGGAACGGACCCGGCCGTGCCGGTCGACGCTCCACTGTCCTCGCCGGTCGACGCGCCACTGCCCTCGTCGGTCGAGGTGCTGCCGCCGGGCCGGCTGGCCTGGGCGGGGGCGGCGGTGGGGGACGTACTGGCGGGGGCCGGGCGGCGGCGGGCGGTCGGCGACAGCGGCAGGTACCCGCCCACCGGTTGCCGGCCGAGCAGCTCGGCGACGATCGCCGACTGCGCCCCGGTGCCGTTCCGGGCGTCGAACCGGGCGGCCAGGTCCCGGGCCGTCCCGGCCAGCTCGGTGGCGAGCACCGTCACCGACACCTCGGCCGCCGGGCGCTCCAGGTGGCCACGGCGCTGCACCGGCAGTTCCCCGTGGCCCTCGGCGGCCAGCCGGTGCAGCAGCAGTGCCCCGCTGGCGGCGAAGGCCATCGCGTCGGCCGGCGAGGGCGCCTCGTCCAACCAGCCCAGGTGCCGTTCCAGCAACTCCAGCCCGCGCGCCTCGTTGCCGGTCAGCGCGCAGAAGGTCAGGTGCTCACCGACCAGCGACATGTTCGCGATGTTCGTCCGGTGCCGGCGGTACGCCCGCAGGTGTGCGTCCCGCGCCTGCTCCCGCCGGCCGGTGTGCAGGTACGGCAGCATCAGCGCGGTGAGTACGCACTGCGGCTGCTCGACACAGCCCAGCCGGCCCGCGAGCACCGGCTCGGCCATTGCCACCGCCTCCTCGTGCCGGCCGAGCGAGGCGAGGTATTCGATCTGGTCCGTCGGGTCGCAGCCGGCGCAGTCGGAGAGGTCGTCCCGGGGCGCGGTGGTCCACCGGCGGTACCACTCGGCGGCCTCCTCCGCCGCGCCGACGTGCACCGCCACCTGGTGCCGGTATTTGTAGACCATCTGGAGGCTGTGGCCACCGTCGCGGTAGCGGCGCTCCATGTCGTCGAGTACCGCCATGGTGCGGTCCAGCGGCACCTCGGGAAATTCGAGCAGGCCGCTGACCATGTGCTTGAAGTACCAGAGCAGGGTGTGCAGGTGCCGCTGGTGATAGGGCCTCGGGTTGCGGTCGAACTCGGCCAGGCACCAGGAGAAGGTGACGAACGACCGGGCCGGCTCGCCGCCGTAGTAGTAGGCGGCGGTGGCGAGCATCCGGGCCGCGAACGCGAGCTGCTCGTCACCGGTGGCGTCCACCTGCCGGATGAGCTGCTCGGCGGCGGCGACCTGACCGCTGCCGTACGGCATCTCGCCGACCCGGTCGATCGTCCGCCAGAGGTCGTCGGTGTCCCGGTCCATCCTCACTCCTGTCCTGGTACGGCCCGACCGAGCAGGCCGAGGAACGAGCTGTTCAGCAGGGCGGCGTCGGCGGGGCGGATCGGGTGGTAGCCGAGCAGCAGCGCCTGGCCGTACAGGGCTTCGACGGCGAGCCCGACCAGCGCCGGCTCGCCGAGCGCGCTGACCCGGCGGACCAGCGGGTTGCGGTGGTTGAGCACCAACTGCGGGCGCTCGGCCGGGCCGGAGGCGGCGAGCGCGTCGAGTACCCCGGCCCAGGTCTCGTCGGCCCGCTCCCGGGTCGACCGGAGTTGCTCCTCGAAGGCCGCCGACCGGCTCACCAGATAGAGCGCCGGCAGCGACGCCGGGGCGTAGGAGCGGAGCACCACCTCGACACCGAGCCGGTCCAGGGCACGCTGCGCGGCGACGACGAACGGCCGCAGCGCCAGCTCCGCCGCCGGGTCAAGGGCGTCGAACCGGGTGGTCAGATCGTTCGGCTCCAGCCGCTCGACCAGCACCGACCGGTCCACCGTCGGCAACCGCTCGATGATCTCGGTGTCGTACGTGTAACCGGCGTTGACCACCGCCAGGTCCTGCGCCGCCGCCACCCCGGCGAGCTGGCGGAACTCGTCGATGCTGGCCGCGTACCGGATCAGGCCGTGCCGCTCGCGGAACTCGGCCAGGGTGGTCTGCCCGGTGTTGGTCTCCATCGGCCACCAGCGCTCGACCAGCCGGAGCATCTCGTCGTCGTGCAGCGCCAGCGCCTTCACCCCCAGGTGGTGCACCTGGAGGAACTCGGCGAGCCGGCGCGGCGCACCACCGGCCAGCCGGACCAGCCAGCCCCGGAGCTGGTCGCCGAGCGCCTCCCGGGTCGCCTCCAGCAGGCTGTCCTCGTAGAGGGCCTCGCGGCTGGCGGTCGGGCGCAGCTCGGTGGAGTCGACCACGCAGCGGGCGAAGAACGCCCAGTCCGGCAGCAGTCCCTCGGCGCCCTCGGTGAGCAGCATCCGCTTCAGATAGACCCGATGACCGGCCCGGCCCGCCGGGTTGACCGGGGTGGGCAGCACGAAGGCCGCGCCGGTCAGCCCCGCCTCCGGCACCGAGAGCGGTACGACGTCGAACGGGGTGAAGCCGAGCACCTCGCGGGCGTACCCGATGAGATTGTCCCGGCGGGCGGACGGCGAGGTGCCGGCGGAGGCCGACCACGGCGGCGGCCCGGTGGTGGTCTCGACGTCGCCGACCAGCACCCGGATCGGCAGCAGCGAGCCGAACAGCCGGGCCAACTCGGTCACGGTCGGCCGGGTCAACCACTGCTCGGCGTCGCGGCGCGGGACCAGCGTGACGGTGCTGCCCGGCTCGGCGCGCTGTGCGTCGGCGGCAGCCGGCTCGACCCGGTAGCGGCCGTCGGCGTAACCGGTCCAGAGCACGGTCGGCTCGTCGCCGTGCCGGGTGCGGACCCGGACCTCGTCGGCGACCAGGAAGCAGGAGAGTAGGCCGATGCCGAACTGGCCGAGGAACTCGTGGCGGGCGAAGCCCAGCTCGTCCCGCTTGGAGCTGCGACCGATGGTGGCGAGCAACTCGTGCACCTGCGACTCGGTCAGGCCGATGCCGGTGTCGTGCACCCGCAGCGTGCCGTCGCCGGTCAGCTCCGGCGGCTCGATCCGGACCACGGCCGGGGCGCCGGGGTCGGTGGCCCGCCGGGCGGTGATCGCGTCCACCGCGTTCTGCAACAGCTCCCGGACGTAGACCCGGGGACTGCCGTAGAGGTGATGGCTGAGCAGATCGACCACGCCACGGAGGTCGACCTGGAAGGTCCGGTCCACGATCGCTTCACTCACTCCTGTCCGGTGACGGCGCTCACGGTACCGGCCCGGGGCGACCCGCCGCGTCCGGCTTTTCCGCCGACTTTCCCCGCAGACGGCGGGCGGCCGGCTTGACCCTCGACCCGATCGAGACCGCAGGCTCGGCCCGGTCCGGGACCGGTACGGCGAGTCGAGGAGAGGCGGTCACCGATGTCCGACACGACAGCGGCGAGGGCGGCGGCGGGATCCGTCGGCCGTCTTCGGGCTGGTGGCTTCCGGACACTGTGGACGGCATCGGTGGTGTCCCGGCTCGGCGACGCGCTGCGCACCCCGGCTCTCGCGCTGCTCGCCGCGTCGGTGACCCGGGATCCACGGGCGATCGCGGCCGTGGTGGCCGCCGGGCAACTCCCGCCGCTGCTGTTCGGCCTGTTCTGCGGCGTCTACGCCGACCGCTGGGACCGGCGCCGAACCATGGCCACGGTGGACGGGTTGCGTGCCGTCCTGGTCGCCGGCTTCGCACTGCTGGTCGTCACCGGCAAGGTCGGGATCGTCGCGCTCGTCGGCTGCGCCTTCCTGCTCGCCATCCTCGGCGTACTCTTCGACGCCGCCGCGTTCGCCGTACTCCCCGGGATCGTGCCCGTCGAACGGCTGGCGGTGGCGAACGGTCGCCTCCAGGCCGGTACCGCCGTCGCCGGTGGATTCGTCGGCGCACCGCTGGCCGGGGTGCTCTTCGCGCTCTCGGCCGCCCTGCCGTTCGCCGTCGACGCGCTGACGTTCGCGGTCGCCGCCGTGCTGGCGCTGACCCTGCGCCCGACCCAGGTCGAATCGTCCGCCCTGAAGTCGAGCCCTGCCACCGTGACACCCCGCGCCCGACCAGCCGGTGCACGTGCCGCCTGGCGGGCGGCCGGTGCCGGGCTGCGCTGGATCTGGCAGGACCGCACACTGCGCCGGATCACCGGTCTGACCGTGGTCACCAACCTGGCCACCAGCGGCCTGATCGCGATCATCGTGCTCTACGCGCTGGAGGTGCTGGCGGTGCCCGCCGCCGGCTACGGCCTGTTCATGTCGGCGGCCGTGCTCGGCGCACTGGCCGGTGGACTCTGCGCGGGGCAGGTCGCCACCCGGCTCGGCACCCTGCCCGGGCTGCGTTGGGTGCTGGTCGCCGAGACGCTGGCGGTAGCCACGCTGGCGGTAGCCCGAAACCCGGTGCCAGGCGCCGTCGCACTCGCCGTCTTCTCGGCTGGCACCGCGATCTGGAACGCGCTCTGGTCGGCGTACGGGCAGCGGAACGTCCCCGCCGAACTGCTCGGCCGGGTCGGCAGCGCCCAGCGTACGGTCAGCCTGCTTGCCGCCCCGGTCGGCGCGACCTTGGCCGGAGTGCTCGGCGCCACCGCCGGCCTGCCCCCGGTGCTGTACGCCGCCACCGCCATCTTCGCCCTGCTCACGATGGCTTCCTGGCACTCCCTCCGACCCCGCGAACGGACCATCGTCAGCGCGTAGCGTTCGGCTCGCTATAGCCGGCCGAACGCTACGTCCTGACATGATGCGTGGGTGCGGGCGTCGGTGGGAGTGGTGCGGGGTGTGGTGGCGGGGATCGTGCCCGGCGACGAGGTGGAGGCGGGCCACCGAGCGGAGACCCTGGAGTGGTTGCGGAGCACCGACGACGTGTTCCGGCGGGTGAAACCGGCCACCCCGCCCCGGCACCTGGTGTCGTACGTGGTGCCGGTCGATCCGGCCGACGGTGCTGTGCTGCTGGTCGACCACGTCAACGCCGGGTTGTGGCTACCGCCGGGCGGGCACGTCGACCCGGACGAGGACCCCGCCGAGACGGCTCGCCGGGAGGCGTACGAGGAGTTGGGCGTGCCGGTCGAGAGCGGCCTCGTCGGGGACGAGCCGGTGTTCGTCACCGTGACCCGTACCGTCGGGATCGACGCCGGACACACCGACGTGAGCCTGTGGTTCCTACTCAGGCTCGGCCGGGAACAACCGCTCACACTGGACAGTGGCGAGTTCCGGGAGGCCCGCTGGTGGTCGCCGGCAGAGGTACATGACGCGGACCCGACCCGCTTCGACCCGCACTTCACCCGCTTCTGCTCGAAGCTCCAGCAGATGCGCTGCTGAGGCGGGTACGGCGCGCTGGCAGTCAGCGCGCCCGGACCTGCCCGACGAACGAACGCCACGCGGATGCGCTGAAGAGCAGCGCAGGACCCGCCGGATCCTTGCTGTCCCGCACCCCGACCACCCCCGGCAGGTTGTCCGCGACCTCCACACAGTTGCCACTGTGCCCGTTGCTGCGGGTGCTCTTACGCCAAGCCGCCCCGGTCAACTCCATCTCTCCGCCACTTCCAATATCAACTTGGTGGACTGGTGGTGCGGTAGCGCCTCGCTTCGAATGGACTCCCATGCCTTGACAAATCCACGCTACTTCCGACGCGTCGTGCACCACCATGCCTTGGAGGTAGTTGTCGAGGAAAGCCAGATTCTCGTTGCCGGGCAGCGAGGCGACGACGAACGGACCGGTCAACCCGGCGTACGCGCCGACGCCGGTCGGCACGATCTGAAGCCGGAGCTGCGGCACCGGAACGACCCCACATCCAATTCCGTCATGAGGACAGGTAAGAAGGGATAATCAATGCCCAGACGCCATTGCCTACCCATTCGGCAGTACCGTGCCTGGTACTTCCTCTGGATCTTCTGCTCCTGTGGTCGCCGCTGGCGCTGCCCGCGTACCGTCGGGTCACCACCACCATCGGCCCGGGTCCGGCACACCAACGCCGGCCCGGCCTGGAGAACGACCCTCGGGGTCGGACACCATAACCGGACCGGCCGCACCCGGCAGGTCGAGTACCGATGACCGGGAAAGCGCGGTGTACGGCCCCGACGCGCGGTTCCGCCCGCACACTCCGGCACGCCCGTCGTTCCGTTGCCGGACCTGCGGTGCACCCTGGCCCTGCCAACCCGCCCGGCTCGGCCTGCTCCGCGCCTACCGCGACGACCGGATCGGGCTGCTGGTCTACCTCGCCGGCCAACTGCAACGCGCGCTACAGGACCTGCCCACTACCGACCCCCGTGAACTCGCCACCCGGATCGTCTACTGGCTGCCCCGCTCGCGCCCACGCTGACGACGAGCGGGACCACCAAGAACTGTCCGGGCGTGGCCGGAGCGGTGACGGTGGAACCGGTGGTGGGTGTCACGGCTCTACCCGGCATGACGACGACGAGGCGTGACGTGTTGCGGCTGACCGGCGCGCTGCTGGCCGGTACCGCCGGGATCGGTGCGGTCGCGGCCAGCGCC
Organism: Plantactinospora sp. ZYX-F-223; assembly: GCF_039649625.1. Lineage (NCBI taxonomy): Bacteria > Bacillati > Actinomycetota > Actinomycetes > Micromonosporales > Micromonosporaceae > Plantactinospora > Plantactinospora sp. ZYX-F-223. The sequence continues at coordinate 82,398 of NZ_JBDJAV010000030.1, forward strand.
GGCTGCCAGTTCCGGTCCGGCGACCGGGAGGACGCGGAGGCCGCCCGCCGCAAGCTGGCTACAGGTGAGGCGCTCGTGGTGGAGCTGGCCGACGGCAAGCTGGCGGTGGTCGACGCGGCCACCGGACGGATGCTGGTCCAGCCCGCCCCCGCGGTGGTCAGCGGCGACGGCCGCCGGCTGGTCCGGGTCGAGCGCCCGGACGGGGGTACCCGGGTGACCAGTCACCGGCTGCCGGACGGCGCGGCGGTCAGCGCCGGCACCCTGACCGGCGCGCTCGCGGTCCGCACCACCTCGGCCGACGGCGGCCTGGTGGCGCTCGCCGACGACGCCGGGCCGGGGCACTCGCCCTACCGGCCGGGGCCACGGGAGCGGACCACGATCGTGGTCGCCGACGGTGCCGGGCAGCGGCGCCGGCTGGAACTGCCCGGCAACCTCGAACCGGAGGCGTTCGACGCGTCCCGCCAGGCACTCTTCGTCCTCGACTACCTGCCGCCGACCGCACCGGACCGCTATCGGGTACGGGTCGTCGACATCGCGTCCGGGCGGGTGGAACCGCTGCTGACCCGGGTCAAGGCGGTGGTGCCGGAGGGTGCCGAGGAGGAGATGCGCGGCGAGGGCCGGCAGGCGGTGTACGACTCGCAGCGCAACCGGCTCTTCACCCTCTACACGCACCAGCCGGACCATGTGCACACCCGGGACCGGATCGCCGCTGCCGGGGACCCGCACGGCGCCGGGGCGCGCGAGGACGCCCCGCATGTGCATGCCTTCGTGCACACCCTCGACCTGACCGAACGCTGGGCGTTCTGCGTCGACCTGCCGGCGCCGTTCGGCGAGCGTGCGGCGACCGGGCACACGATCGCGCTGAGCCGGGACGGCAGCCGGCTCTACGTGGCGGACACCGGTACCGGCGCGCTGGCCACGATCGACCCCGACGGGTTGACCGTGATGGACACCGTCCGGTTCGACGCGCTGGCCGGCACCGCCGGGTCGGGTAACGCCGCACCCGCTGCCGCCGCGAGCTTCGACGGTGCCGGGAGACTGCTGGTCGGGGCCGGCCGCGAGGTGGCCGGGATGGCGGCCAGCACGGGCGGGGGCACGGCGCCGCGCTGGTCCACCCCGGCCGAGGTACGCGGCCTCGCCGGCCCGCCCGACGGCTCCCGGCTCTACGTCGGCCAGCCCGACGCCGTACTCCGGGTCGACCCCGGCACCGGGGCAGTACGGCAACGTATCGACGTACCCGGGTTGGTGGCGCTGCGTCAGGTGGTCGTACCCGGCTGACCCCCGGCCGTACTCGCCTCGGGGCGACCGCCGGACGCGCTCCCGCCGGCCGCCCTACGCTCGCTGGTTATGAGCCGTCTTGCCTGGCGCGGCGGGGACCGCCGGCCAGCCGACCGGGTGGCCCCGGTGGAGATCTTCTTCGACCTGGTCTTCGTCTTCACCCTGACCCAGCTCACCCGGATCCTGGAGGCGGACCTCTCCCTGCCCAGCCTCGGCCGGGTACTGCTGCTGTTCGGGATCCTGTGGTGGATGGTCACCGGCTATGTCTGGCTGCCCAACAGCGTGCCGCCCCGCCGGGCCACCCAGAAGTTGCTGCTGTTCGCGGGAATGGCGGGCTTCCTCGTCGCCGCCGTCGGGGTGCCGGAGGCGTTCGGCCGCACCGGTCTGGTCTTCGGCGTGGGATACCTGGTGGTGATCTGCGTCCACCTGCTGCTCTTCACCCAGGCGGGGATCGGCATCGCCCTGCTCTGGTTGGCGGTCTACAACGTCGCTTCCGCCCTGCTGGTCGTCCTCGGCGGGCTCGCCGACGGAGCGGCCCGGTACGAGCTGTGGCTGGCGGCCTTCGCCCTCCAGTCGGTCGTCCCCTACCTGGTACCCCGGCTCTCCTGGGTCAGCGTCATCGCCTCGTTCCACATCGCCGCACGGCACTTCGTGGAGCGGCACGGCCTGCTGCTGATCGTCGCGCTCGGCGAGTCGGTGGTGGCGATCGGGATCAGCGTGGACGTCGCACACCTCACCGCCGGCACCGTCGCCGTGACGGTCGCGGCGCTGGCCCTGCCCTTCGCGCTCTGGTGGACGTACTTCACCGAGACCGGGGCGACGGAGGCGGCGCTGGAGCGGGCCGAGCGCGGGCCCCGGGCCCGGTTGGCGCTCCGGATCGGCTTCACGCACATCCCGCTGCTGCTCGGCATCGTGGTCGCGGCCGCCGGGATCCACTCCGTGGTGGCGCACCCCGGCGAACCGGCGTCGGTGCACGCGGCCCTGGCCCTGGCCGGCGGAGTAGCCCTCTATCTGGCCGGGATCGCCGTGGCCCGGCAGTCCCTGCACGTCCCGCTCTGGTGGAGCCGCTGGGTGACCGCCGGCATCGTACTCGGCACCGTGCCGCTCGGCACCGTCGTGAGCGCCTGGCTGCAACTGGTCGCGGTGATCGCGGTGATCGTCGCGATGCTCGCCCTGACCGGACACCGGAACAGGGCGAGCACCGAAGGGGTTGGAGCGGGCTAGGACTGCGGGGTGAGCCCGCCTGGCTGGTCGCCCTTGACCACGGGTGCCCGGACCAGGTTGCCCCACTCGGTCCACGAGCCGTCGTAGTTGCGCACCCGGGGGTAGCCGAGCAGGTGCCGCAGCACGAACCAGGTGTGGCTGGACCGCTCGCCGATCCGGCAGTACGCGATCACGTCGTCGTCCGGCGACAGCCCGAGCTGGTCGGCGTAGATCGCCCGCAGCTCGTCGGGGCCCTTGAAGGTGCCGTCGTCGTTCGCCGCCGACTTCCACGGCTTGCTCAGCGCGCCCGGGATGTGGCCGCCGCGCAGCGCGCCCTCCTGCGGGTACTCCGGCATGTGGGTCAGCTCCCCGGTGTACTCCTTCGGGGAGCGGACGTCGACCAGCGGCCGGGCCGCCGCGATGTGCGCCAGCACCTGGTCCCGGTACGCCCGGATCGGCGCGTCGTCCCGCTGCGGCGTCGGATAGTCGGCCGGGGGCCGCGCGGTCTTCTCCCGGGTCAGCTCCCGCCCCTCGGCGACCCACTTCTGCCGGCCACCGTCGAGCAGCCGTACGTCGGGGTGTCCGAAGAGCGTGAAGACCCAGAGCGCGTACGCCGCCCACCAGTTGAAGTTGTCGCCGTAGAAGACGATCGTGTCGTCCCGGCCGATCCCCTTGGCCGCGCAGAGCCGGGCGAACGCCTCGGCGTCCAGGTAGTCCCGGGTCACCTGGTCGTTCAGCTCCAGGTGCCAGTCGACCTTGACCGCGCCGGGGATGTGGCCGGTCTCGTAGAGCAGCACGTCCTCGTCCGACTCGATCACCACCAGGCCCGGCTGGCCCACATGTTCGGCCAGCCACTCGGTGGTGACCAGGCGCTGCGGGTCGGCGTAACCCTGAAGGCTCGGTGCGGGATCGCTCGGGATCGGCATGATCTCCACGGTACGCCGGGCGCCTGCTGGAGGAGGCCGGCTCTCCTCGGTTAGCGTCGTCACATGACGGAGCCGGCCCGCACAGGCGTACGACACGAGGGTCGGACCTTCCGACGCGATGACTGGTACGGCGACGAGTTCGTCGAACACGAGTACGTCGACTGCGAGTTCTTCGACGTCGACCTGACCGAGGCGACCCTGGAACGGGTCAGCTTCACCAACTGCGTCTTCGGCAACGTACGGTTCAACGCCTCCCGGCACACCGACTCGGCGTACCTGCGCTGCACCTTCACCCGGTGCAACTTCTTCGAGGCCGAGTTCGCCGGCTGCAAGCTGGTCGGCAGCACCTTCGCCGACTCGGCGGTCCGGCCGCTCACCGTGCTCGGCGGGGACTGGTCGTTCGTGGCCCTTTCCGGCGCAGACCTGCGCGGCGTCACCATCCAGGGCGTACGGATGCGCGAGGCCGACCTGACCGGCGCGAACTGCACCGACGCGATCCTGACCAACGTCGACCTCTCCGGTGCGCAACTGCGCGGGGCCCGGTTCGTCCGGTCCGACCTGCGCGGCAGCGATCTCAGCACGCTCGACCCGACCACGGTCGAACGCTCCGGCGCGATCGTCGACCCTGCTCAGACCATCGTGCTCGCCCAAGCCCTCGGCTTCCAGGTCGGCTGAGCATCCTTCCGGATCGGGTCAGTCCACGAAGGGCTGGCGCTGGGCGTATGGCGCCAGCGCCGGGCGCTTGGCCGTAATCGTGTCGCCGGACGACCGGCCGGTGAGCCGGCGCCTGATCCAGGGCGCGAAGTGCTGCCCGACCCAGCGCAGGTCCGCGCCCCGGGCCGCCAGCCACGGCGTCGGGGCCGGCCGGGGCGGCACCACCAACCAGCTCTCGTCCGGCGCCACCCCAAGGGTGGCCAGCACCCGGCCGGCGACCCGGCGGTGTCCGGCCGCCGACAGGTGCAGCCGGTCCGTGCTCCACAGCAGCGGGTGCCCGAAGACGTCGTCGGCGAAGAGGTCCACCAGCATGGCGCCGTGCCGCTCCGCCGTCTCACCGACCGCCCGGTTCAGCATCTGCACCCGGGGCGCCACGAGCCGCTGCCCGGGGAGCCGGGACATCACGTCGGCGAACCGGAACAGCAGCACGTCCGCCCCGGTGGCCCGGAACTCGGCGACCACCTGGTCGAAGCGCTCCACCAGGGCGCCCGGGTCGAAGTTGCGACGCAGTACGTCGTTGCCGCCGGCCGCGAAACTGACCAGGTCGGGGCGCATCTCCAGCGCGGCGGGCACCTGCTCGGCCACGATGTTCCCGAACAGCCGGCCCCGGATCGCCAGGTTGGCGTACCCGAAATCCGGCCCGGCCTCGGCGGCCAGCGTCGCGGCCACCAGGTCGGCCCAGCCCCGGAAACTGCCGTCCGGATACGGGTCGTCCAGTCCCTCGGTGAAACTGTCTCCGACCGCCACGAAGTTGCGCCAGCGCATGTCGGGCCTCCCCTGCACTACTCCCCACTCCCACCGACCGGGGGTCAGTCTGTCAGCACGACCCCGTTCCGGGCACGCCCGGCGCCGGAAGGTGACCGGGACCGCACGAGCGCCGGCACGGCGCGCCGGCGACGGGCGACAATTCCGATGCCTCGCTACCGCCCCGGGTCTACGCTGCCCGGATGTTGCTGCGGATGTCCACGCTGTTTCTGCGTACGCTGCGCGAGGACCCGGCCGACGCGGAGGTGCCGAGCCATCGGCTGCTGGTCCGGGCCGGTTACGTCCGTCGCGCCGCCCCGGGCGGCTACACCTGGCTGCCGCTCGGCCGGCTGGTGCTGGACCGGATCACCCAGGTGGTCCGGGAGGAGATGGTCGCGATCGGCGGCCAGGAGGTGCTCTTTCCGGCCCTGCTGCCCAGGGAGCCGTACGAGACGACCGGCCGGTGGACCGAGTACGGCGACGACATCTTCACCCTGAAGGACCGCCGGGGCGCGGAATACCTGCTCGGCCCCACCCACGAGGAGATGGCCACCCTGCTGGTCCGGGACACCTTCACGTCCTACCGGGACTTCCCGGTCTCGATCTTCCAGGTGCAGACGAAGTACCGCGACGAGGCGCGGCCCCGGGCCGGGCTGCTGCGCGGGCGGGAGTTCCTGATGAAGGACTCCTACTCGTTCGACCTGGACCGGGCGGGGCTGGCGGCGGCGTACGGCCGGCACCGGGCGGCGTACCAGCGGATCTTCGACCGGCTCGGGTTGGCGTACACGATCGTGGCGGCGACCTCCGGCGCGATGGGCGGCTCCGCCTCCGAGGAGTTCCTCGCCGCCACCCCGGTCGGTGAGGACACCTTCGTCGGCTGTACCGCCTGCGACTACGCGGCCAACACCGAGGCGGTGACCACCCCGCCGGCACCGGCCGGGGACGTGCACGCCCACCCTTCGGCGCAGGTGTACGACACCCCGGAGACGCCGACCATCGAGTCCCTGGTCGCGCTCGCCAACGCCCGACACCTCGGCGGCCGGACCGACTGGACGGCCGCCGACACCCTGAAGAACGTCGTCGTCGAGCTGCGCCGGCCCGGCTCGGACGAGCCGGAACTGCTGGTCATCGGCGTGCCGGGGGACCGCGAGGTCGATCTCAAGCGGCTCGCCGCAGTGCTGAGCCCGGCCACCGTGTCGATGTTCGACGGCTTCGCCGACCGGCCTGAGCTGGTCCGCGGCTACATCGGCCCGCAACTGCTGGCCAAGCTCGGCATCCGCTATCTGGTCGACCCCCGGGTGGCGCCCGGCACCGCCTGGCTGACCGGCGCCAACGAGCCGGGGCGGCACGCCACCGATGTGGTCTGCGGGCGGGACTTCACCCCGGACGGGACGATCGAGGCGGCCGAGGTCCGGGCCGGCGACCGGTGTCCGGCCTGCCGCCCGGGGGTGCTGACGATCCGCCGGGGCGTCGAGATCGGGCACGTCTTCCAGCTCGGCCGGCGCTACACCGACGCGTTCCGGGTCGACGTGCTGGGCCAGGACGGCAAGCCGGTCCGGTTGACCATGGGCTGCTACGGCATCGGGGTGTCCCGGGCGGTGGCGGCGATCGCCGAACAGCACCACGACGACCGGGGGCTGGTCTGGCCGGCGGCGGTGGCGCCGTGCGACGTACACCTGGTAGCGGCCGGAAAGGGGCCGCAGGTGGAGGCGGCGCTGGAGCTGGCCGGGCAACTCGCCGGGCGCGGCCTGCGGGTGCTGGTCGACGACCGGACGCACGTCTCGGCCGGGGTCAAGTTCGCCGACGCCGAGCTGATCGGCATCCCGCGCGCCGTCGTGGTCGGCCGCCGCTGGGCCGACGGGTACGTCGAACTGCGCGACCGCGCCACCGGAGACCGCACCGAGCTGCCGGCGGCGGAGCTGCTGGCACGGCTGACCGAGCCGGCCCGTCCCGGATCGGGCGGCCTCCCGGCGAGCTAGTGGCCGTCTCGCGGTGTCGTTGCCCAGGACGGGAGCCAGGCCGCCTCGGGAAGCGGGGGCAGGCTTGCGAAGTGGTTGATGATCGCCCGAAGTCCCGGGTGCGGACTCGTTCTGGGAAACATGAGGAAGAGCGGGTAGGCGAGCGTCGGGTTCACGATCGGGATACGGCGTAGGTCGTGGTTCGCCGGCCAGATGTACCGGTCGCGCGCGCCGACGAGGGTGGCCACGTCGGCGGAGTCCGCGAGGACGTCGAGGAGTACCTCGTTACCGAAGTTCGGGCCTGCCGCGTCGATGCGGAGGTCGAAGGCGGTGCCGAGCTGATCGTAGAACTCTGCCCATTCGCTCCGGGGCACGATGCCCGGCACCCAGATCCGGAGTTTGCGCAGTTGGGGTGGTGTCACTGTTCGTGCGGAGGCGAGCGGATGCCTGGGGCCGACCAGGAGTTCCAGCGCGGAGTCGAAGGCGTGGATCATTCGCACGTCGCGCGGCAGCGTGGCCGGATCGGTGACGGTGCGGAACGAGGCGTCGACATCGCCGGCCTGGACGGCGGCGGCCGCCAGGTGCGGGTCGTCGACCCTGAGGGTCACCACGTCGAGGTCGGTTTCGGGATGCGACCGCCAATAGTCGTGCAGGACGACGGCCTGCGCGCTTCGCAGGCCCAGCACGTCGATCCGTTGGGCCCGCGAGCCCGGCCTGACCGCGGTGACGGCGCGATCGACACCCGCGACGATGTTCCGGGCGTGTGGCAGGAATGCCTGGCCGTCGAGTGTCAGTTCGACCCCTCGGGCGGTACGGGTGAACAGGCGGACCTCCAGCTCGCGCTCCAGGGTGGCGACCCGCTTCGAGACCGCCTGCTGCGTCACGCCCAGTTCGTCGGCCGCGTGTTGCAACTGTCCCAGCTCGGCCGCCCGGACGAACGATCGCACCGCCTCGGTATCCACCGGTCCAGCCTAGGCCCGCCCAACGTATCGTTGTGGCTCGCCGAAAGGCGGTTGTTTGATCCTGCCCTCGCGCGGCCGATGTGATGCACCGGACCCAAACATCGGTTGTCGCGGAGGAGTCAGGTGCGCGGGAAATTGGGGCCCGGTTTCGGCTGGCTGTGGTCGGCCCATGCCGTCAGCACGTACGGCACGTGGGTCGCCTTCGGAGCGTTCCCGCTCATCGCGGTTCGAGTGCTGCACTCGTCGGCATTCGCGATTGCGCTCCTGGAGGCAGCCGGGCTTGCCGTCGCGGCGATCATCGCGATCCCGCTCGGGCCGTGGGTCGACCACCGGTCCAAGCGCCCGGTGATGATCACGATGAACCTGGCTCGGTTCCTCGCGATGGCGAGTGTTCCGGTCGCGTACCTCCTCGGCCTGCTGTCCTACGGCCAACTGCTGGTCGTCTCGGTCATCTCCGGAGCCGCGAGCATCGCCTTCACCGCCGCATCCGGCGCGTACCTGAAACACCTCGTCCGCAGTGATCACCTGCTGACCGCGAACGGGAGATTCGAGGGCACGAACTGGCTGGCGACCGCGGCCGGACCGCCGCTCGGCGGCGCGCTCATCGGGCTGCTCGGCCCGGTCATCACCGTCACGGCCGACGCCGTCAGCTACCTGCTGTCCGCGCTCGGGATCCTCCGCATCCGCGGCGGCGACGTCGCGGCACCCCGCGACCCGGCCAACAGGCTGCGCGGAGCCGACCTTCTCGGTGGCTGGCGGTTCATCCTGCACGACCGCGCACTACGGTGCCTGTTCCTCAACTCGATTCTGGTCAGCGGCCTGATCATGGCCACCGCCCCGCTCCTGGCCGTCCTTCTGCTGGGCGAATACCACTTCCCGGCCTGGCAGTACGGTCTTGCCTTCGGCATCCCGGCACTCGGCGGCTTCGTGGGCGCCCGCCTCTCCGCACGCCTCGTGCGGCGTTACGGCCGGCACCCGGTCATGACCGTCTCCGGCTGGCTGCGATCGCTCTTCCCGTTCGGTCTCGCGTTCCTCCAGCCCGGCATCGCCGGACTCCTCACCGTGATCGTCGTCGAGGGCCTGCTGATCACGTGCATGGGCGTCTTCAACCCGATCTACGCCACAGAACGCCTGCAACGGACCCCCGCGGATCATGTCGCCCGGGTGCTCAGCACCTGGAGTGTCAGCAGCAAACTCGTCCAGGCCACCCTCATGGTGATCTGGGGCATCCTCGCCACCCTCACCAGCCCGCTCGCCGCGATCACCATCTCCGGCGTTCTCCTGCTCGCCACCCCGCTCCTGCTGCCGAACCGGACGCACCCTGTCCGACCCTGAACCCGCGACGCACCGAGCACGTGGAATCCGCACACCACTACCACCGACCTGACGGCGCCCATGACGGCGAGCCACCCGCTGCACAACGTGGCCGCGGTGCCGGCGGCGTCCCGGCCTGCTACGCCTGGTCCGTCGGCTGGCTGGCCCGGCGGGACCGCTGTGCCTGGTAGAGCCGCTGGCACTCGGCGTACCGGGGCAGCAGGTCGGCGGCGCGCAGCTCGGCCAGGCCGGGCGCGTCGGCGTCGCGTTCGGAGAGGATCGGGTCGAGGTCGGCCGGCCAGGGCAGTGCCAACTCCGGGTCCCGGACGTGCACGATCCGCTCCCGCGCCGGGGCGTACCGGGCGGAGCAGAGGTAGCTGACGATGCTCTCCTCCTCCAGCGCCACGAAGGCGTGGCCGACCCCCTCGGGCAGATAGACGGCACGGTTGTCGATGGTGTCCAGCCGGGTCACCTCGTGCCGGCCGAAGGTCGGCGAACCGACCCGCAGGTCGACCACCATGTCGAGTACGGCGCCGCGCGGGCAGTAGACGTACTTCGCCTGGCCGACCGGCACGTCGGCCCAGTGCACCCCCCGGATCACGCCCCGCCGGGAGACACTCTGGTTGGCCTGCGCCACGGCCAGCTCGAAGCCGAGCGCGTCGGCGAAGACCGCCGCGTCGTACCAGACGACGAGCCGGCCCCGGTCGTCGGAGAACTGCTGCGGGAGGAACTCCCAGGCGCCGGGGATGGAGAGCTCGGTGGCCTTCACTCGCACCTCACAGAGTCGCTCGGATCTCTCCGGCTTATCGGGATCAACCGCACCGTACCGTCCGACGGCCGGAGTGGCCGATCGGAAACCCGACACGGTGTTAGCGTGCCGGGCAGGGGGTAGCAGGTGGTATCGGCAAAACCGGGGGTTCGGAGGCACACCGTGACTGAGGTCAAAGTCCGCGACGTCATGACCAGGGGGATCGTCTATCTTCCTGCGGCCACCACTCTGGACGAGGCCGCCCGGGCCATGCGGGACGCCGACATCGGCGACGTGGTGGTGACGGACGGGCCGAACCTGTTCGGCATGGTGACCGACCGGGACATCGTGATCCGGGCCGTCGCCGAGGGCAGGGACGCCCGGCAGACCACGATCGGCTCGGTGGCCTCCCGGGACATCGTGATGATCGAACAGAACTCCACCGCCGCCGAGGCCGCTGCCCTGATGCGGGATCGGGCGGTACGCCGGATCCTGGTCTGTGACAACGACCGGCAACTGGTCGGCATCGTCTCCCTGGGCGATCTGGCGGTACGCCTGGACCCGTCGCCGGCACTGAGCGAGATCAGCAAGGCCAGTCCGCGCCTGTGAGGCACCTCGGTAGCCTGGGTCCATGCCGCAGTCGATGCCACCGAAACTCGCCGAGATCGTGGCGGAGTTCGCCGCCGCTCCCCGGGACGTGGTCCTCGAGATGCTGCTGGAGTACTCCGACGCGGTGCCGCCGCTGCCGGCGGAGCTGACCGGCCACGCCGGGATGGAGCAGGTCCCGGAGTGCCAGACCGCGTTCTTCCTGCGGGCCGAGGTGGCCGCCGACCGCACGGTGACGACCTGGTTCGACTGCCCGCCGGAGGCGCCCACCACCCGGGCCTTCGCCGGGATCCTGGCCGAGGGGCTGGCCGGGGCGAACGCCGACGAGGTGCTGGCCGTACCGGACGACCTCTACCAGCGGATGGGGCTGGCCCAGGCGATCAGCCCGTTGCGGGTACGCGGCGGCAACGCCATCCTGGCCCGGCTCAAGCGGCAGGTCCGGGAGCAGATCGACTGACCGCACAGCGCCGAAACCCGGGGTACGGCAACGTTTCACGTGCAACAACATCGACAGACGTCGCTCTGGAGCCGCCGGAGGGCGGTCCGTCAGTGCGCCGCTCCGGCCGCCCGTTCCACCTCGGCCAGCATCAGCCGCAGCGACAGGCTGTGCCGCTCCGGCGGCAACCGGTCGAGCGCCCGCCGGGCGTGGCCGAGACCGCCGGCCGCATCTCCGGCGGAGGCCATCATCAGCCCCCGGTGCAGTTCGATGTGGGTGGCGAACCGGGGCAGGCTGTCCGGGCGGATGCGGTCCGCCGCATCCTGTGCGGCCACCGCTCCGGGGTGGCCGAGCCGGGACAGCAGCATCGACTCGAAGGTGTGGAACCTCCACCGCGGCACCGCGAAGTCGGAGATCTGCTCGGAACTGCCGGCGGTGTCGAAGACCCGGCGGGCGTCGTCCAGCCTGGCCAGCCCGGTGGCGGCGTCGCCCCGGCAGGCGGCGACGTGCGCCTGCGCGGTCAGCGCGTTCAACCGACCCAGGGTCGGCCGGTCGGAGAGCGCGACGGCCTGCTCGGCGAGGCGGGCGGCGACCGGCAGGTGCGCCCCCTCGTACGCCAGCGCCAGGGCGGCACGGCCGCGTACCCAGACCCGGGTCTCCAGGTCGCCGGAGCGGTCCGCCGCGATCGCCGCCATCTCGTACGACCGGATCGCGCCCCGGCCACCGTCGTTGCCGGGCAGGGTCTTGCCGTGCACCGTCATCAACCGGGCGGCCACGCCCCACAGGTGTGGACTGTCCAGCTCCTGTTGCAGCACCACCAGGTCGGCGGCGAGCCTGGCCTGCAACTCGGCGGCGCCGAGCGACATGTAGTCCTGCCCGTACGCCTCGGCCCGGGCGACCCACTCGTCGACGTCCCGACGTGGCCCGATGGCGGCGGCGAACCCGTGCTGGACCAGCTCGGCCACGGCGGAGGAGACGACGACGGTCGCGGCGAGCGCGAGGGCACCTCTGCGGTTCACGCTGTCTCCCAACACCCGCTCGTAGGCGAGGACCAGGTCCGGGGTGGCCGGTCGCTTGCCGAGCTCGACGTTGCACAGATGACTTTTGCTGTAGTTGGTACGGGCCGCCATCTGGGTCAGGGTGACCTGGGCGTCCGTACGCGCCACCCTCAGCCTTGCGCCGACGTGATCCATCCGTCTACCGCCTGTGCGCTCCGGAAAACACCTGAAAACCGCGCCTACTATCGGTAGTTCTCTGATTACGGGAATGTGGGGATGTGGATCGCTCCAGTTCGATGTGGCACCGATCAATGTTCTACCGCTTCCGGGCCCAGAACGTAAGCCTGGGATGACCTCGGGATCGGTGCCGGGACGGGAGTTCCACGGCCCGCGGGTATGACACGGCTCGACCTCGTCGGCCTCCAGGTCGGCTCGTGATCGGTCCGCGCGGGACCGGGGCGCGTACCCGCTCTCTTCCCCCTGGGAAGCGGGCAAGCGCCCCACCGGGTGCGGCGGTCGTGCCGGCGACCGCCGCACCTTCCCGGGCAGCTCAGGAGGCGACTCGCCAATGCGGTTGGGGTGCTACCCGAGGCGTGCGCCGAACCCCCTCAACCTCCCCTTGCGGTCCGTCGGCGCCGCAGGTGAAAAGCCGGGCGAACCGCCGCGCCGTCCGGCTGAATAGGTTCACTCATCCTGATCGCACACCGGCCGCGACCCCGGCGGTCGGCTATCCGCAAACCGCCGGGTTGCCGGGCACCGGCGAAGGTACGCGGTTATTTAGAAATGGTGAACGATCCATTCGTACCCGCACATCCGGTTGCCGATGTGGTAGACATCGACAGCTGTGCTGCCCCTGGACGGGGGTGACCGGCGGCGAGCCGGTCGACGGGGGCGAAGGGGAGTGTCCCGGATGAGCGAGACGACGCTGTGCCTACCCTGCGCGCTCGCGCTGCGCCCGCCGGTGACCGCACCGCCCCACCACTGCCCCGGGCAGGTACGCCTGGTCTCCGGCACCGGCCAGGTCCGGATCGTCCTCTGCGGATGCCGGACCTGCTGGCCGGACCGCTCGACCGAGCCGGCCGACCTGGAGCCGGCCGACCCGTCCAGACCGAAGCCGGCCGAGCCGTCCAGGCCGAAGCCGGCCGAGCCGTCCAGGCCGAAGCCGGCCGACCAGTCGGGGCAGCCGTCAGCCGACCTCCCGGGCAAGCCCCTCGACGACCTCGGCGTTCGGCAGAAGCCCGAGGGCGGCACCGGGTAGCGCGATCTTGCTGTGCCGGACGCCGGACCCGATGATCACGTACGGCGTGCCGACCACTCGCGAGTCGACCAGGATCGGCCACTGGCCGGGCAGCCCGATCGGGGTGATGCCGCCGTACTCCATGCCGGTCAGCTCGACAGCCTCGGCCATCGGGGCGAAGCTCGCCTTGCGTACGTCGAGGTGGCGGCGCACCACCCCGTTCACGTCGGCCCGGGTGGTGGCCAGTACGACGCAGGCGGCGTACCGGACCGCCCCCTCCCGCTTGCCAGCCACCACCACGCAGTTCGCCGACACGTCCAGCCCGACGTCGTACGCGGCGCAGAAGGCGGCGGTGTCGGCCAGAGTGGCGTCGATCGGTGCGACCAGGATGTCGTCCACGCCGACCGGCGAGTCGGCGGGCCAGCGGTGCAGGGCCTCGGTGACCGGCGGGGCGAGCAGGTCCTGGCGGGTCCGGGCCGGCTCCGTCTTCAGGGTTCCCATCACGCCCGTGATCCTCGCACCGCCCGCCCCGGCCAGGCACACCGCCCGCGTGCCGGTGCGTCGACCGACGGCGGTGACGCCGGTCAGCTACCGGCGAGGAAGGCGTTGTCCGGCACCAGGGTGCGCTCGCGGAGCCGGTCCCGTTCGGGTGCCTGGGCGGCCCGCTCCCGCTGCAGCTCGACGTCCTCGATGGCGTGCCGGACGGCGAACCGGACCACGCCGTAGAGGAAGACGAAGCCGCAGACGTACATCATCGCGGCCAGAGCCATGTAGATCATGCGTTCGAGCCTAGGCGCCGAAGCTGGAAATTATTCGCTTTCCGGACGCGATCGCCCGCTCGGGTGGTGCCGCAGTACGGCGTCGAAGACCTGGGCCAGCTCCGCCGCGTCCTCGCCCGCGTGGTGGGTGTGCGGGATCCCGGTCAGCCCGAGGGCGTGCTTGATCCTGCCCTTGTGCGTACCGGCCCACTCGCTGCCGGTCCGTCCCATCCAGTAGCTGCGCAGGTCCACTCCGGAACCGGTCGCTCCGAACGGGCTCCGGCCGGTGAACCGGACGAAGTACCAGTGCACGAACATCCCGTCCCAGACGGCGGGAGCGGCCAGGAAGACCGGCCGGCCCTGCTTGCGCAGCCCGTTCACCCACCTCGCCGCCGCAGTCATCGCCACCTCGGCCGGCGGCGCCTCCCGGAGCAGGCGCTCCCGGTCCAGGCCGGAGACGGCGAGCGCCTGCGGCACGAACTCGTCGGAGATCGGGCGCAGTTCGGTGTAGAAGGCCAGCTCGGGGCGCCCGGCCACCGCCATGCCCAGCGAGATCATGCTGTACGGCCCGGGGATCGGCCCGTCCGCCTCGATGTCGACCGCGACGTACAGCTCGGGAAGATCAGCCACGGGACCAGCTTCCGGTGCCCGACCGGAGCGGTCCACCGAATTCCGGCCGGAAGCCAACGGGCGACCCGACTGCGGGACACGCCACACCTGAACAATAGTTGAGGTATTCGGGGATACCCTCGACCTGTGACCGAACCCGCACACACCCTCACCGTCGGACAGCTCGCCGAGCGCAGTGGTGTCGCCGTCTCGGCCCTGCACTTCTACGAGGCCAAGGGGCTGATCACCAGTACCCGGACCAGCGGTAACCAGCGCCGCTACGGCCGCGACATCCTGCGGCGGGTCGCCTTCATCCGGTTCGCCCAGCGGGTCGGTGTGCCGCTGGCCCAGATCCGGGAGGCCCTGGCCAGCCTGCCCGAGGAGCGCACACCCACCCGGGCGGACTGGGCCCGGCTCTCGGCGAACTGGCGCGGCCAGCTCGACGAGCGAATCGTCGCCCTGCAACGGCTCCGCGACGACCTCTCCGACTGCATAGGCTGCGGCTGCCTGTCCCTGGACCGGTGTGCGCTCTCCAACCCCGACGACGTGATGGCCAGCACCGGCCCGGGGCCGCGCCACCTGCTCGCCGGCCTCACCGGGCCGGCACCCGCACCCGAGGGCCCGGTCGACGCCCCGGGCGGGACCTGCGGCGGACCGGACGTCTGCACCCCGGAGGACTCCGCCGGCCCCGCGATGGCCCAGGTCTGACGGCAGGGAGATTTCATGCCGGAATAGGGTATAAGGCCGCGCTGACCGGGAACGCAGGGCCGATCTACGGCTCTGGGAGGGTGAGATGCGGTACCCGAGTGCGGCCAGCGACAGCCGCCCCGCCGCCGGGCGGAGCGGCCGGCCAGCCGGCGGCTCCGGTCGATGACGCGACTCGGGTTGAGGATCCCCGGCGTGGACCTGCGCCGCGTCCACCTGCCCACCCTGCCCGAAGCCCTCTCGCCGCACAGCGTGCCGCAACTCGTCGCCGGAGTCGCGCACAACGCCGAGTCGATGGTGACCCGGGCGGCCCGGGCCGCCGGACTCGATCGCCGGGCGGTCTGGTCCCGGCCCGGCCGGCACCACATCGAGGTGCGCGGGATCGCCCAGCCCGGCGGTGAACGGCTGGGCAAGCAGATCGAACAGGCACTGGAGGAGGTGCCCGGGGTCGAGTGGGCCCGGATCAACGCCCCCTCCGGGCGGGTGGTGGTGGCGGTCGGCCCGCCCGCGCCGCGACTGCGGGAGCTGATCGCGGTGATCGCCGCGGTGGAGCGTACCGACGGACGGGAGCCCGACCCGGACTGCGCGGAACCGCATCCCCCGGAGGAGGGCCCGCGGACCCGGCGGGCAATGACCAGGATCGCCACGGACGCGTTCGGGCTCGGCCTGTCCGCGGCGGTCCGGATCATGCCGTTCACCCGGGCACCGGGCGAACTCGCCGGCCTGCTCCGCGCGGTTGACCTGCACCCGAGGCTGCACGCGCTGGCCGGACGGGGGCTGCGCGGCGACCAGCGGGCCGACTCCTGGCTGCCGCTCGCCACCGTGCTGGCTCAGGGTCTGACCGGCGGCTGGGCCGGGATCCTGCTCGACGGCGCCCAGCGGGTCCTGCAGTGGGGCGAGGCCCGGGCCCAGTTGGCCGCCTGGGAAAAGACCGAGCCGCTGCTCGCCGGCACCCCGGAACGGGCCCGGGCGGCACCGCCGCCGGACGAGCGACCACGCCCGAAGCCGGACGGCCCGGTCGAGCGGTATCTGGCCCGGGTGCTCGAGTCCGGCACCGTCGCCGGCGCCGCCGCGCTCTGGATGGCCGGCCGCAAGCGGGCGGCCGCGTTGGCCCTGGCCAGCATCCCGAGCGCGGCCGTCGCCGGCCGGGAGGCGTACGCGGCCCGGCTCGGCTGGCTGCTCGCCCGCCGGGGCGTGATCGCCATGGACCGTACGGTGCTGCGCGAACTGGAGCGCCTCGACGTGTTGGTGCTGGACGCCGCCGCGCTGCGTTCCGCTCGGGGCGTCCTCACCGACCTGCTACCGCTCCCTGACGTCGATGCCGAGGAGGCGGCGGGACGGGCCTTCGACCTCTTCGACCCGGAGGTCCCGGACCGGGTACGCGACGCCGACGGCTGGACCCTCGGCCCGCTCGACGCGCTGCGGCTGCCCGCCGGGGTCGGTGCCGAGCAGATCGCACGGCTCCGCCCCGACGGTGGCACCCTGCTCGGCCTGACCGCCGACGGCCGGCTCGCGGCGGTGGTCCGGGTGGCCGCCGAACCCGCCCCCGGAATCGACGCGCTGCCGGCCGCGGCCCGGCGGGCCGGCCTGCGCCTGCTGGTCGCCGTCGACGTCGACGGTGACGGTGACGACCACGACTTCGCGGACGGGCACCTGCCCGGCGGGCCACGACTTGCCGGGTCGATCCGGTCGTTGCAGTCCGAGGGGGCGGTGGTCGCCCTGGTCTCCAGCGATCCTCGTGCGCTGGCCGCCGCCGACTGCGGACTCGGGATGTGGCACACCGACGAGCCGCCGCCGTGGGGCGCCCACCTGCTGGTCGGCTCCGACCTCGGGGTGGCGGCGCTGGTGGTCGAGGCCGCCGGACTGGCCCGTACGGTGGCCCGGCAGAGCATCGCGCTGGCCGCCGGAGGCAGCGGGCTCGGCGCGGTGGCGGCGTTCACCGCGGCACCGGCGCAACTGCCGGCCCGGGCCATGGCGGCGGTCAACGCCGCCGCTGGACTGGCGATCGGGCACGGCGTCTGGCGGGCGGGCCGGCTGCCGCAGCGGCGTACCTCGACCGCGGCCCCGCCGACGCCCTGGCACCTGATGCCGGTACGCACCGTGCTGGAGAGGCTCGGCACCGACCAGGCGGGCCTCTCCACCGAGGAGGTCGGGCGGCGCGGCCGGACGGCGGCGACCGGCCCGGCCGACACCCTCGACCTGCCCCGGGCGTTCGTCGAGGAGCTGGCGAACCCGCTCACCCCGGTGCTGGCCGGCGGTGCCGGGCTCTCCGCCGCGGTCGGCTCGATCGCGGACGCCGCGCTGGTCGGCGGGGTGATCGGGCTGACCGCGCTGATCGGCGCCGCGCACCGGGTCTCCACCGAACGGTCGCTGGCCGAACTGCTGTCCCGGTCGGCGGTGACCGCCCGGGTCCGGCGGGACGGCACCGAGCGGGTCGTCGCCGCCGGCGAACTGGTCCCCGGCGACATCGTGGCGCTCGACCCGGGTGACGCCGTGCCGGCCGACTGCCGGGTGGTCGAGGCGGTCGGCCTGGAAACCGACGAGTCGTCGGTGACCGGGGAGTCGCTGCCGGTGGCGAAGACCAGCCAGCCGGTGGTGGCCGGCGCGGTCGCGGACCGCCGGTCGATGCTCTACGAGGGGACCACCGTCGCCGCCGGGCGGGGCCTCGCCGTGGTGGTGGCGACCGGGGCGGACACCGAGGTCGGCCGGGGCATGGCGCTGGCCGGCGAGGCCGCCCCGACCAGCGGGGTCGAGGCCCGGCTCGGCCGGCTGACCAAGCTGTCGATCCCGCTCGCCGCGAGTTCGGCGGTGGCGGTCGCCGGGGCCGGGCTGCTCCGGGGCGTACCACTGGTGGAGTCGGCCGGCACCGCCGCCAACCTCGCGGTCGCCTCCGTACCGGAGGGGTTGCCGTTCCTGGTCAGCGCCGCGCAGTTGGCGGCCGCGCGCCGGCTGGCCGAACACGGCGCGCTGGTCCGCAACCCGCGCACCATCGAGGCGCTGGGCCGGGTCGACGTGCTCTGCTTCGACAAGACCGGCACCCTGACCGAGGGCGAGCTGATGCTGGCCGGAGTCGGCGACGGCGAGCGGTACGCCGACCTCGACGCGCTGGACAAGCCGCTGCGTGGCGTACTCGCGGCGGCGCTGCGGGCCACCCCGGCGGCCGACTGCCCGGAGGAGGTCAATCAGCAGACCGACCGGGCGGTGCTGACCGGCGCTCGCCGGGCCGGCGTCGGCACCGGCACCCGGACGCACCCCTGGCAGCAGGAGCACGCGCTGCCGTTCGAGCCGTCCCGGGGCTACCACGCCACGGTCGGCCGGCATCGGGGGCAACACCTGCTCAGCGTCAAGGGCGCCCCGGAGACGATCCTGCCCCGGTGCACCCGGCACGGCGACCGGGACCTGGACGAGGCCGGCCGGCGGGCCGTCCAGGAGACGTTGGACCGGCACGCCGGGGCCGGGCAGCGGGTACTCGCGGTGGCCGAGCGGGAACTGCCCGGCGACACGGTCACCGAGGCCGACGTCGAGGAGCTGACCTTCGTCGGCTTCCTGGCCCTCTCCGACGGGGTGCGCCAGAGCGCCGCCCCGGCAGTACGCCGGATCCGGCAGGCCGGGGTGCACACCATCATGATCACCGGTGACCATCCGGCCACCGCCGAGGCGATCGCCGCGATCATCAGCACCGACGGCACCGACCAGCGGGTGGTCACCGCCACCGAGCTCGACCGGCTCGACGACGACGCGCTCGCCGAGCGGCTGGCCCGGACCGACGTGGTCGCCCGGTGCACGCCGACGCACAAGGTACGAATCATCCGGGCGTTGCAGAAGTGCGGCCGTACGGTGGCGATGACCGGGGACGGTGCCAACGACGCGCCCGCGATCCGGCTCGCCGACGTCGGCATCGCGCTCGGCCAGCGGGGCACCCCGGCCGCCCGGGCCGCCGCCGACCTGGTGGTCACCGACGACCGGCTCGAAACGATCATCGCCACCCTGGTCGAGGGACGCGCGATGTGGTCCTCGGTACGGCACGCGCTGAGCATCCTGGTCGGCGGCAACCTCGGCGAGATCGCGTTCAGCGTGCTCACCGCCGCGCTGACCGGCCGGTCCGCGCTGAACGGCCGGCAGATGCTGCTGGTCAACCTGCTCACCGACCTGGCGCCGGCGATGGCGATCGCGGTCCGGGCGCCCCGGAAGGAGAGCATGGACGGCCTGCTCACCGAGGGGCCGGAGACCTCCCTCGGCGCCACCCTCACCCGGGAGATCGCGCTCCGGGCCGGTACCACGACCCTCGGTGCGACCACCGGCTGGACCCTGGCCCGCTACACCGGCACCCGCCGCCGGGCGGGCACGGTCGCCCTCGCCTCGCTGGTCGGTACCCAGCTCGGCCAGACCCTGCTGGACGGTGGAGCGAGTCCGAGTGTGCTGGCCTCGACCGTGGTCTCGCTGGCGGTACTCGCCGGGGTGATCCAGACCCCGGGGCTGAGCCAGTTCTTCGGCTGCACCCCGCTCGGGCCGGTCGGCTGGGGGATCGCCGCCGGCAGCGCGCTGAGCGCCACCCTCACCAACACCGCCGTCGACCGGCTGATCGCCCCACCGGCCGCCGACGGACACGCCAACGGGATCAAGCATCCCGACGGAACCGGCGGTACGGCGCCGGCCGGTGGTACCGCCGCGAATCACGACGGCACCACCGGCGCCAGCCGACCCGGCGGCTGAGCCGGGCCGACCTTCCGTGGTAACCGGTACTACGGCTTTCTTCGACCGCCGCCTGTTCGATCAGATGCGATTAGGCGGTCTCAGGTAGCCTCCTATGCTAGGTCGTACACATCCTTGTTGTCGGGCTCCACAGGTTCTTTACATACGTCCCGTGGTGCATAGTTATCTGCGCCTGGACGTTGCTTGTGCATGGATAGGAATTAGTCGGAGCCATGCATGCTCGCGAGGCTCCGGTATTCAACCAACTGACGTAACAGAATCGATTATATATGAGGCTGCCATCTTTCCATAGTTTAACCTCCTCGGCCCAAATATCATTCCCTCCCGGACCGTAGTTATGTGCAATGACGACAGCTTGCGTCAGGTTGCCATTTACTACAATGCACGCCTCGGCTGCGTTCTGTTCCCACAACTGCCCGACATCACCCCAGGTCACATACTCCCCGCAGTGCCAGGTCCCCGTTTTGGAGTACGTTTGCCAGTAAGGATCAGCAAACGCCGGTGCGGCGGTTACTACGCTGATGCCGGCGGTGGCTAGAAATGCCGTCAGCAGTCCCGCCAGGAATCTCTTCGGCATGCACAGCTTGCGTGCTCGGGAGTTCTTGGGCACCACACAATCTCCTGTCGGATGGACGGAAACACTGTCAGGTCGATGCTTACTTCGACCGGCAGTCACTCCATTGCCGCCCGAGGGAATGCGACATCGGGAGGCATCTGCCGCAACAGATCATGGCCCATAGCCAGGGAAAGAGGAAGCCGCTTTGCGGCGCCGCAACCACACAGCGGTGACGCTAGGTCCGCTGCGTCTCGCGGTAGGCCGTAACAACGTTTTCTACGTGGACCAGTCGCGAGAGTTGGGCTCGCGCACCGTCGCGTGTGTAGATCCTGGTAGATGTTCATGTTCGAGCCGGTCCCGAGCGACGGCTTGCGGCGGCCTACATCGACAACTCCCCTGACAGCTCCATCACCAACAGTGATGAAGGCGCTTCTCTCTGCTGTAGACGTTACTTTTTGGTCATACCAGATTTCTGCTCATAAAGCCTCTTTCTGCAGATCACCCGGACGTATAACCACGACACGGAAGCCTTGTGCCCCATGTTCCATCGCGGGCCCGGGAAGCGCGGCAAGAGGAGCCGACAGCAGGACTCCGCAGGTTGCGTCCGTCGGGATGATGTACAACGTGCCTGGTCACAAACGTATCGCCGGGTAAGCGAAGATCATCGCGCAAGCGGTCCTCGCCGCGCTGTGCGACATCCGCAGCGTCGACGGCGTACCGGTCAGTTTTCGGCCGGTGCCCCGACCGCTGGCCACCGCTCTACACCCAGGCACCCAATTTGACCAGCACCCGGCTCCGGCTCACGAGCTGTACGCGGCCGAACCGCTGTCCACACTGGCCAGCACCCGCGTGCCGCTGGGCCCAAGAGGCGCCGAACACTTGGTCGCATCCAACCGCCCGCCCGCCAGCTGTGACAGCGGCTGATCCTCAACGAACCGCCACAGGTGGGAACGACACCCCGGAGATACACGACGACACACTCAGATATGTCGCTACTTCTATTAATTTCCCTTCGAGATCAGTAGCGTCACGGTAGCCATCGGTGGCGGGGGCCACCAAGAGATGGCAGACGGAGGGGGACATATGCGTCGAACGATCGCCATTCTGGCCGCCGGAACGTTGGTGGCCGCAGGGTTGACACCCACCGGTGCCCAGGCCCGGCCGGGTGCCGACGAGCGCACCAGCGGCGCTGCCACCAGCGCCCCACCCATCGGCCTCGCCACGGTGAAGCCGAGCGCCGCGAAGCGGCCGGCCGGGCCGAACCCGTTCCTCGCGCTGCTGCCGGATCCCGCCAAGGCGGACTACGTCGGGTGGAAGAACTGGCTGGCGAAGCAGGGCGACCAGCGGGCCGGGCTGCGGGCGCAGCAGCGGGCGGTAGCCGCCGCGCCGGTGCTGGCCGACGAGGAGGAACCGGCCGGCATCCGGGGCGGCAACGACACCCCGGCCACCGCGCAGCGGATCACCGGATTCGGTACGGCCGGCAAGGACAATCCCCGGTTGCGGATCCTCGGCACCCTCTCTCCGGAGGCAGTGGACGCGACGGAGATCGAGCCGAACCCGGAGGACGACGGCGCCATCCCGCTGGCCGGCGAGACCGGGGTCGGTGCGGCCGAGCAGGCCGTCACCACCACGGCGGCGATCGGGGACGGCCCGCACGGCAGTGCGGGCAGCGGCAGCGGTGACTTCGACTTCTACGAGGTGACCGGCACCGCCGGCCGGACCCTGACGGTCGACATCGACACGCCGGCCGGCGAACTCGACTCGGTCGTGCTGCTCTACGACGCGGAGGGCGAGTTGCTCGCGCTCAACGACGACAGCCCGGAGGGACTGGACAGCCTGCTGGTGCACCAGTTCGCCGCCGACGGCACCTACTACGTGGCGGTGGTCGGCTTCCCGACGATTCCGGACGACCCGTTCGACTCGGCCAGCGGTGCGGGTGCCGGCAGCGAGGGGCCGTACCAGGTGACCATCGGGACCGCCGAGCAGGACACCGACTTCTTCGCCGTCAAGCTGCGGCCGGGTGACGTACTCGGTGCCTCGGTCGAGGGCTCGGCCGCCAAGATCACGGTCTACGACCCGGAGGGCCACGAGGTACACGGCTCCGACCAGGACGGGTCCTCCCTCTATCCGCCGAACAGCCCGCTCCCGGGCGGCGGAAACGCGGTCACCGAGCACGTGGCCGACGAGGCCGGCTGGCACTACGTCGGCGTCAACCTCGGCGACGGCATGTACGACATCACGGTCGAGGCGTACCGGCCGGGGCAGCAGCCGCGGCAGACGCTCTTCCTCGACTTCGACGGCGCGCGGATCAACACCGCCATCTTCGGCGGCCCGGGCGTACGCACCCTCAGCCCGATGCGCGCCTTCCTCGGCCGCTGGGGGCTGACCGCCGCCGACGAGGACGCGGTGATCGACGCGATCGTCGCCGAGGTCCGGGAGAACCTTCGCCGGGACATGATCGAAAGTGGTCTCAACCAGCGCTTCGACATCCGGATCCTGAACAGCCGGGACCACGCGGACCCGTTCGGGCAGGCGAACGTCAGCCGGATCATCATCGGCGGCAGCATCGACGAGTCGGGCGTACCCACCATCGGGATCGCCCAGTTCATCGACCCGGGCAACTTCGGCACCCAGGACTCCGCCCTGGTGCTGCTGGACGTGCTGAGCGACCCGGCCGGTGACGATGCGTCGCTGAACACGTACCTCACCGGGGCCAGTGACCGGATCGGCTTCGTCGGCCAGGCGGTGGGCAACGTGACCGCGCACGAGGCCGGGCACTTCTTCGGCGACTGGCACGTCGACCAGTTCAACGACCACGCCAACCTGATGGACCAGGGCG
Source organism: Plantactinospora sp. ZYX-F-223 (assembly GCF_039649625.1). Lineage (NCBI taxonomy): Bacteria > Bacillati > Actinomycetota > Actinomycetes > Micromonosporales > Micromonosporaceae > Plantactinospora > Plantactinospora sp. ZYX-F-223. Next base: position 105,702 of record NZ_JBDJAV010000030.1, read on the forward strand.
GCAACTTCCCGCTCATGTTCGGGGTCGGCCCGGACGGCGTCGGCGGCACCGCCGACGACCCCGACGTCGACTTCGGCGAGGACACCTTCAACCCGGGCGAGGGCTTCACCGGCACCGAGGACACCCTCAGCCGGATCGTCTTCGGCGTCACCCGGTGAGCGCCGACTAGCACCGTCGACCGTTCCCGGCGGCCCCTCCCGGTCACACCCGACCGGGAGGGGCCGCCGGCTGTCCGGGGGGGGATCCGCCCGGCGCGCACGGCCGGCGGAGAAATTCCCGGCCACGGTCGAGGTGCGGGAGGTCGCCGAGCCGGACTGACCGGCGTACCCGACCGGCCGGGCGACCGGCGGTGAGCCGGGCGGGCCGGCGGACGTGGCGCCGAGGCGCGGGCCGGGTTCAGCCGGACTGCCTCGCTGACCCGCAACGGCCGGGAGCGGAGCCTGCTGCGCGAGCGGGCCGCCGCCTGCACGGAGCGGCTCCCGGTGCCGGCCGGCGATCCGGAGGGCTGACCGTATCGTTCCGGAGCCGGTCATGATGGTGTCCGCCGTCATGGTCACGCGCGGGTTCCCCGGTCGCCCCGCCCGCCGGTACGTTGCCTGGAGCCGGTGATCGACGGCTCGCCGGTGCGGTGTGCCGAGGTCGTCGCGCACGACCACGGACGAGGCGAGGAGTACTGATGCGGTACGTACGGCTGGGCGGCTCGGGACTGGAAGTGTCGAGCGTCGTCCTCGGGTGCATGAGCTTCGGCGACCCGCAGCGCGGCACCCACCCCTGGTCGGTCGGGCTGGACGAGGCGCGGCCGTTCGTCCGGCAGGCGATCGAGGCCGGGATCACCACCTTCGACACCGCCAACGTCTACTCCCTCGGCACCAGCGAGGAGATCACCGGAAAGCTGCTCGGCGAGTTCGCCCGGCGGGACGAGGTGGTCATCGCCACCAAGGTGCACGGCCGGATGGGTCCGGGGCCGAACGGCGGCGGGCTGTCCCGGGCGGCGATCCTCACCCAGGTCGACGAGAGCCTGCGCCGGCTCGGCACCGACTACATCGACCTCTACCAGATCCACCGGTACGACCCGGACGTGCCGATCGAGGAGACGATGGAGGCGCTGCACGACCTCGTACGGGCTGGCAAGGTGCGCTATCTCGGCGCCTCCTCGATGTGGACCTGGCAGTTCGCGCAGGCGCAGTACACCGCCGACCTGCACGGCTGGACCCGGTTCGTGTCCATGCAGGACCAGTACAACCTGATCATGCGGGAGGAGGAGCGGGAGATGCTTCCGTTCTGCCTCGACCAGGGCGTCGGGGTGCTGCCCTGGAGCCCGTTGGCCCGGGGCCGGCTGACCCGGGACTGGGAGGTCACCACCGCCCGCAGCGAGACGGACAACTTCGGCGGCACCCTCTACAAGCAGGCCGAGGAGGCCGACCGGCGGGTGGTCGGCGCGGTCGCCGAGGTGGCCGGCGCGCTCGGGGTTCCCCGGGCCCAGGTGGCGCTCGCCTGGCTGCTGCACCAGCCGGCGGTGACCGCCCCGATCGTCGGGGCGACGAAGCCGGAACACATCACCGACGCGGTCGCTGCCGTCGACCTGTCGCTCGGCGAGGACGAACTGCGCCGGCTCGGCGAGCACTACGTACCGCACGCCCCGGAAGGCTTCTGACCGGTCGCCGGACGGTCGGGCCGGGTGGTAACCGCCGCCGGACCGGCCGTCCGGCGACCGGTACCGTGATCGAATGCTGTCTCCGGGAGTCGTGCTCAACGACCGCTACCTGCTCGGCAACCGGATCGCGACCGGCGGCATGGGAGACGTCTGGTCCGCCACCGACACCCTGCTGAAGCGACGGGTCGCGGTGAAGGTGCTGCTGCCGGCGCTGGTCTCGGACACCGAGTTCATCACCCGGTTCCGCACCGAGGCCCGGCTGATGGCCGCGCTGCGGCACCCCGGCATCGTCGGCGTCTACGACTACGGCGAGGACGCGGTGGTCGACGGCCGCCGGGTGGACTACCTGGTGATGGAGTTCATCGACGGGACGTCGCTGTCGAAGCGGATCAGGGAGCTGGGCCGACTGGGCGTCGCCGAGACCCTCTCCGTGCTGACCCAGGCCGCGCAGGCACTGCACGTCGCGCACCAGGCCAGCATCGTGCACCGGGACGTCAAGCCGAGCAACCTGCTGGTCCAGCCGGACGGTTCCGTCGTACTGGTCGACTTCGGGGTCGCCCGGTCGGCGAACGTAACCAGCATCACCGCCAGCAACATCGTGCTGGGCTCGGCGCACTACATGGCCCCGGAGCAGATCGCCGGCCGCCCCGTCTCGGCGGCGACCGACGTGTACGCGCTCGGCGCGGTCGCGTACTCCTGCCTGACCGGTCGGCCGCCGTTCACCGGCAGCAACCCGCTGCACATCGTGACCCAGCACCTCCAGGACGCGCCGCCGGCGCTGCCGCCGGACGTACCGGCCCCGGTGGCGATGCTGATCAACCGGGCCCTGGCGAAGGAGCCGGCCGACCGGTACCCGAGTGCGGCGGCGTTCGCCGAGGCCGCCCGCGCCGCCGGGCACGCCGTCTCGTCCTCCTCGACGGTGCGGCTGCCCTCCGGCCCACCCGCGCAGCCGACCATGCCGCTGCCGCCGCCCGGGGCGCTGCCCTCCGGTCCGCAGTCCACCATGCCGCTGCCAGCCGGACCGCTGCCGCCGGCCGGGGTTTCGCCGTCGACGTTTCCGCCGGGCTGGCCGGGCGGGCCCGGGCACACCGGGCCGACCCTGCCCGTCCGGCCTGGCCCGGTCGACTCGGCGACCACCGGCGGCAACCGGCGCCGCACCGCCGTACTGGCCGGGGTGGCGGCCACCGTCGCCGTCGCGGTGGTCGGCCTGGTCGCGCTGCTGGTCCTGCAGCCCGGGCCGGAGGAGTCGACGGCGGGGCCGCAGAACCGGGTACGGGTCGGCACGTCGACCAGCGGCGACCCGGGGACCGGGGTCGACGAGACCGAGCCGGCGGCCCAGGCCAGCGCGAGCGCCGGGCCGAACCCGTCGGCGAGCACACCCGGCGGGCCGGACCGCTCGGCGGCGGCCCGCCCCGGTCAGCCGGGCGGTGCCGGCGCGCCGGACCCGAAGCCCGGTGCCACCCGTCCGGAGCCGGAGAAGAACCCGCACACCCCGGGCAAGGTCTGCGGCAGCGGGTACGAGATCATCGACTCGGCGACCCTGAACGGCCCGAACGGGGCCCAGTTGGCCCGGGTGTACCTGCTCTACAACAACAGCAACGGCAACAACTGCACGGTCGCCATCAAGACCAGTTCGGTCGGCGCCGCGAGCCAGGTCTTGGCGTACCTGGAGGTGCAGGGCGGCAGCCGGCACACCGACGGCGGCGCGTACGAGTACTACGCGGGCCCGGTACGGGCCAAGGCGGCCGGAACCTGCGTCAGGTGGGGCGGGTCGGCCGGCGGGGTCAGCTACCACAGTCCCTTCGAGCACTGCGACTGAGATCGGTCGTACCGACTCCGCCGACCCCGATCGGCCAGAATTGTCGAGGCCGGGCGCTCCGCTCCGATCTCCGGGGGTGAAGGTGGCCGACCTCGGGCCGGGTGGCCGGGTCGGCTGTGAGGTGAGGAGTCGAGGATGAAGTACATGCTGCTGATCCACGCCAACCCGCAGAACTGGGGGCATCCGACCTTCCTGCGTACCGCGGAGGCGCTGGCGATGTCGCCCGAGGAGCGGGCCGAGCTGTCCCGACAGTTCGAGACGCTGCTCACGGAGATCCACGAGTCCGGTGAGCTGGTGGGCGCCGAGGCGCTGCCAGACCCCGCCCAGACCCGGACCGTCCGGGTACGCGACGGCGTACCGGCGGTCACCGACGGTCCGTTCGTCGAGGCCAAGGAGCAGTTCGCCGGGTACTTCATCGTCGACTGCGAGAGCCTGGAACGGGCGACGGAGATCGCCGCCCGGTTCCCTGACACCCGGTTCGGCGGCGCCGTGGAGGTACGCGCGATCATGGAGCGGTCCGGCCAGGAGATGTGAGGACCTGACCCGGCCGTGCGGCCCGAGAACGGCACCGAGGACCTGCTGCGCCGGCTGGCGCCGCGGGCCCTGGCCGCGCTGGTCCGGCACTACGGGAACTTCGAGGCCGCCGAGGACGCCGTCCAGGAGGCGCTGCTGGCCGCCGCGACACAGTGGCCCGGCACCGGGGTACCGGAGAGTCCGCTGGGTTGGCTGATTCGGGTCGCCTCGCGCCGGCTGACCGACGAGCTGCGCAGCGAGCTGGCCCGCCGGCGCCGGGAGGCGACGGTCGCGGCCCGGTCCGTGCCGGACGAGCTGTTCGCGCCCGCCGCCGACGCCGCCGACCTCCGGGGTGCGGACGACACGCTGACCCTGCTGGTGCTCTGCTGCCATCCCAGCCTCACCCCGGCCTCCCAGATCGCGCTGACCCTGCGGGCCGTCGGCGGGCTGACCACCGCCGAGATCGCCCGGGCGTTCCTCGTCCCCGAGGCGACCATGGCGCAGCGGATCAGCCGCGCCAAGCAGCGGATCAGGGCAGCCGGGGGCCGGTTCCACCCACCGCCGGAGGCGGAGCGGACGGAACGGTTCCGGGCGGTGCTGCACGTGCTGTATCTCATCTTCAACGAGGGCTACACCGCCACGGCCGGACCGGAGGTGCACCGTGCCGACCTGGCCGCCGAGGCGATCCGGCTCACCCGGACCGTCACCCGGATCCGGCCCGACGACGGCGAGGCCGCCGGGCTCCTCGCGCTGATGCTGCTCACCGACGCGCGGCGCCCGGCGCGTACCCGTCCGGACGGCGGCCTGGTGCCGCTGGCCGAGCAGGATCGGAGCAGGTGGAACCGGGCGTACGTCGACGAGGGGGTCGCGCTGATCACGCGTACGCTCTCCCGTGCGCCGCTCGGGCCGTACCAGCTCCAGGCCGCGATCGCCGCCGTACACGCTGAGGCGGACCGGGCCGAGGAGACCGACTGGCGGCAGATCCTCGCGCTCTACCAGCTCCTCGAACGCCTGGCGCCGAACCCGATGGTGACGCTCAACCACGCCGTGGCGGCGGCGATGGCCCAGGGTCCGCAGGCCGGACTGGCTCTCCTCGCACCGCTCGACGCCGACAATCGGGTGGCCCGGCACCACCGGCTGCACGCGGTCCGGGCCCACCTGCTGGAGCTGGCCGGTGACCGCGAGGGCGCCCGGAGCTGCTATCTGACCGCCGCCCGGCTGACCACCAGCCTGCCCGAACAGGAGTACCTCCAGAACCGGGCGGCCCGGCTGACCCCGGACGGCCGGTAGTGCCCGGCCGGAGATTCCGGTGATTTGGTTCGTGCGGCATGTCGAGCCGGGACGGACCGCTCCGACCTCTGCGAAAGGCGTACGCCCCGAGGGGGGAAGTGGCGGATGGACCCGGAAAAGATCTTCGAGTGGACGGTCGCGGAACGGCTCAGCCTCGCCGACTTCCTCGACGGACTCGACGAGCACGAGTGGCGGGTGACCTCGCTCTGCCCGGATTGGACGGTGCATGACGTGGTGGCGCACCTGACGCTCTCCACCCGGACCAGCGTCCGTGACCTCCTGGTCGGCGTGATCAGCTCGGGCGGCAGCTTCAACAGGATGGAGGCCAGGATGGCGCGCGAGCGGGCCGCCCGGTTCGGGCCCGCCGAACTCGTCGCCCAGTTCCGGGAGAGTGCCCGCTCCCGCCGGCGTTCTCCCGGGTCGGGGCCGCTGGATCCGCTCGTCGACGCGCTGGTGCACGGCCAGGACATTGCCCGGCCACTCGGCCGGGTCCGGACGATGCCGCTGGAGCCGGCGCTCGCCGGCCTCGAATACGCCCGACGCAGCTCTTTCTACGGTGCCCGCAAGCGCTTCCGGGGCACCCGGCTGGTCGCCACCGACCTGGACTGGTCGGCGGGCGACGGCCCCGACGAGGTACGCGGACCCGTCGCCGACCTGCTCATGCTGGCCACAGGGCGGGCCGCCGGCCTCGCCACGCTCTCCGGCCGGGGCGCCGAACGCATCGCCGCCACCATATAGCCGGCGCGCTCTTGTCTACTCGGCCCGAGCAGCCACGTCACCAGGGGACTCCCCGATCGGACGCGTACCGGTCGCCTGCTGTGCCAGAACCAGATCGTTGATCTCCAATCGGCCGACTCGTACCGAGTAGAGGCGTACCTCCCGCATGACGGCGCGACGGATCACCAACCGGCCGATGGCCAGCGCACCGACGGCGACGGCGCCGACGGCGAGCGCGCCGACAGCTGATGCGCCGAGGCTGGCAGCGCCGAGGGCGGACCTCCTACGGGCCATCGCCGTAGGGCCACCGATCCCAGCCATCCGCCGGAGCGGGACCGACCACCCGCAGTGCCGACATTCCGTCATGAACCCATCGTGTACCAGGGCGACCACCGTGGTTGATTCTTTCGGCAGCCACCGGCAGCCAACCTCAGTGTGCTCGGCGGCTGACCGATGCCGGTCCCAGGCGCCACAGCGCGCCGAGCGCGGACTGGTTCACTTCCGCCTGGCGAAGACGAGCTGTGCAGATGGCCGTACCCGGACCGAGGTCGACAGGTATTCGTGCTGGTGGAGCCGAGGGGACTCGAACCCCTAACCCCTGCCTTGCAAAGGCAGTGCTCTGCCAGTTGAGCTACGGCCCCGGGCGGGACGATGCCGTCCCGGGGATGGCAGTCCAGTCGACGCCCTACCTCAGGTCGGGTGCGGTGGTGGCCTCGTGCCAGAGGGCGCGCTCGTCGTTGGATTCCCTGACCTTCTTGTAGACGAGGGCCGCGACGCCCACCACGCCGACAACGAGCAGGATCTTCTTCAACATGGACGTATCCTCACGCTCGACGAGCCGTCGGACGGTATGAAGTGGGGCTAGATGGAATCGAACCATCGACCTCAGAGTTATCAGCTCTGCGCTCTAACCGACTGAGCTATAGCCCCCCGTTGCGACGAGCAAGGTTACCGTACCTCCGGTGCCGATCCCAACTCGGGGCGGCGGTTCGCCGACCCGAGCCGTCGTACCAGCTACGACGCAGACCGTACCGGAACGGCGAATGCCGGGGCCACCGCTTTGCGGCGCCCCGGCATCGGCGAAGCTGCTGTCGACCGTTCAGTCGCGCTCGGCGAGGGTCAGCTCGACGCCGCCGACCAGGTCGGCGCAGACGTTGTAGATGAACGCGCCGAGGGTGGCGAGCGCGGTGAACAGCACCACGTTCACCAGCCCGATCAGACCGGAGGTAAGGATGACGCCCTTGGCCGTGATCTGGAAGGTGTCGCCGGTGCCCTGCCCGCCACTCGCGCTGATCATGTCGGTCAACGTGCCGTTCACGCTGTCGAAGACGCCCATCGCGTCGAGCGCCAGGTAGAGCACGGAGGTCGCGACGATCACCACGATGAACAGCACCAGCGAGACCGCGAACGAGAACTTCATCACGGACCACGGGTCGATCCGCTTGAGGTTCAGCCGGGCCCGACGGGGACCACGCGAGGCGGCGGAGCTGACCGTACTGCGGGCGGCGCGGACCGCCTCGGTCACCCGGGCCGCACCGACCGCGCCGGCGCCACCGGGCGCACCCGCGCCCGCGGCTCCGGTCGCGGTACGCGCCGCCGCGCCGCCGAGGCCGAACCGGCCGGTGCCCGGTGTTGTCTGGGCACTCCCACCGGCCCGACCCGGCCGGAACGCGCCCTGCGGTGCGCCGCCGGAGATCGGCTGGGTCGCCTCGGCGCCGGGGGCGGCACCGGAGGAGCCCGGCCGGTCGGTCCGGCCGGGAATCCGCTCGGTACGGACCGCCTCGCCGGGCTGGTCCAGCCGGCTCGTCACGGTCGCATCGCTGTTGCCCGCCTGATCGGAGCGGTTCACCCCGGAACTGCCTCGGGAAGCCGCGGCGGTCGCCGCCGGAGACGTCGCGGCAGTCGCGGCTTCCGTCGTGGCAGACACCGGTTCTCCGTCCTCGGCCGCCCCGGCCGACGGCGTGGTCGACTCCTCGGGCAGCTGGTCGGGTGGCGGCGGCATGCCCGGCGCCCGGGTGAACTTGGGGGACGGCGTGTCGGCGCTGACCATCGCCCGGCCGACGGCCGCGCGGCCGGTCGCTGGTGCACCGCCCGCGGCGGCCTCCTCGTCGACCGGGTTGGTCGAGGTCCCCGCAGCCCCCGACTTCGCCTGTGTCTCCGTCATCAACTAGTCCTGTTCGTCAGGCTCGTCGGCATTGCGAGCAATCGCCACAATAGTCACGCCGTCTGGTAGGTCCATCAGTTTGACCCCCATTGTGTTCCGGTCACGCGTTCGGCGTACAGGCTTCACCGGAGTCCGGATCACGCCGCCGTTGCTGGTGATGGCAAACAGCTCGTCGTCCGGGCTGATGACGACCGCGCCGACCAGACCGCCGCGGCGCTCTGTGATCTTCGCGGTCAGCACCCCTTTACCTCCCCTACCCTGCACGGGGTATTCCTCGATCGGGGTACGTTTCGCGTAACCCCCGTTCGTCGCCACGAGGACATCCAGATCCATGCCCTCGCGGACCACCTCCATCGCCAGCAGCACGTCGTCGTCGGTGAATCGCATCCCGATCACGCCGGAGGTGGCCCGTCCCATCGGCCGGAGCGCCTCATCGGTGGCGTTGAACCGGATCGCCTGCGCCTTCTTGGACACCAGCAGGAGGTCGTCCCCGGGTCCCGCCAGCGCCGCTCCGACCAGCTCGTCCTCGTCGCGGAGGTTGATCGCGATGATGCCGCCGGAGCGGTTGGAATCGAACTCCTCCAACCTCGTCTTCTTCACCAGACCGTTCCTGGTGGCCAGGACCAGGTACGGTGCGACCTGGTAGTCCGGGATCTCGATCACCTGGGCGATCTGCTCGTCGGGCTGGAAGGCGAGCAGATTGGCCACGTGCTGGCCTCTCGCCACCCTACTGGCCTCCGGCAACTCGTACGCCTTGGCTCGGTAGACCCTCCCCTTATTGGTGAAGAAGAGCATCCAGTCGTGCGTGGAGCAGACGAAGAAGTTGCTGACGATATCGTCCTGACGCAGCGTCGCGCCACTGACCCCCTTGCCGCCCCGGCGCTGCGAGCGGTAGAGGTCGACCTTGGTCCGCTTGGCGTACCCGGTCCGGGTAATGGTGACCACCACGTCCTCGCGGGCGATCAGGTCCTCCATCGAGACCTCGCCCTCGAAGGGCACGATCTTGGTCCGCCGTTCGTCGCCCCACTTGGCCACGATCTCGCCGAGCTCCTCGGAGATGATCTTCCGCTGCCGCTCCGGCTTGGCCAGGATGTCCTTGAGGTCGGCGATCTCCAGCTCGATTTTGGCCAGTTCGTCGATGATCTTCTGACGCTCCAGCGCGGCGAGCCGGCGGAGCTGCATGTCCAGGATCGCGGTGGCCTGCACCTCGTCGATGTCGAGGAGCTGGATCAGGCCCTGCCGGGCCTCCTCCACCGTCGGTGACCGCCGGATCAAGGCGATGACCTCGTCGAGCGCGTCCAGCGCCTTGACCAGACCCCGCAGGATGTGCGCCCGCTCCTCGGCCTTGCGCAACCGGTACGCCGTCCGCCGCCGGATCACGTCGATCTGGTGGCCCACGTAGTGCCGGATGAACTGGGCCAGGTTGAGCGTGCGCGGCACCCCGTCGACCAGGGCCAGCATGTTGGCGCCGAAAGTCTCCTGAAGCTGGGTGTGCTTGTAGAGGTTGTTCAGCACCACCTTCGCGACCGCGTCCCGCTTGAGCACCAGCACGATCCGCATACCGGTACGCCCGGAGGACTCGTCCCGGATGTCGGCGATCCCGGCGAGCTTGCCCTCCTTGATCAGCTCGGCGATCCGCTCGGCCAGGTTGTCGGGGTTGACCTGGTACGGCAGCTCGGTGACGACGAGGCTCGTCCGGCCCTTCTTGTCCTCCTCGACCTCCACCACCGCGCGCATCCGGATCGAGCCGCGCCCGGTCCGGTACGCGTCCTGGATCGGGGTGGTCCCCACGATCAGCCCGTGCGTCGGGAAGTCCGGCCCCTTCACGATCCCGATCAGCGCGTCGAGCGTGGTGGCCTCGTCGTCGTCCGGGTGCTCCAGGCACCACTGCACCGCGTCGGCGATCTCCCGCAGGTTGTGCGGCGGGATCTTGGTGGCCATGCCGACCGCGATGCCCTCGGAACCGTTCACCAGCAGGTTGGGGATCCGGGACGGCAGGATCGTCGGCTCCTTGGCCCGGCCGTCGTAGTTGTCCTGGAAGTCGACGGTGTCCTCGTCGATGTCCCGGAGCATCTCCATGGCCAGCGGGTCAAGCTTGCACTCAGTGTTGTGGCTGACAAACCCGTCGCTGACGAAGGAGTGGTCGTCGGTGTCGACTCGCAGGCTGTAGACCGGCTGCACGCCCGCGTCGGTCACGTCCGCGACCTCGGCGTAGTAGAACCGGCCGTCGACCAGCGGCTCGACGACGTCCAGTACCTCCTGGTCGGTGATCCGGGCCGCGATCTCGGCGCGGTCCCGCTCCCAGCGCTCGATCCGGTCGACGTTGTGCCGGCGCAGCCAGTCCCGCTCGGTCCAGCGCTGCGCGCCGTGCTCCCGGATGAAGTCGCCAACGTACGGCACGTGGTCACCGGAGAGCGCCGTGCTGGTCACCGGGACCGTGCCGAGTTCCGACTCCAGCTTCGCCCGCTTGCGGCCGAGGAAGCCGACCCGCTGCGCGAACAGCCGGGCGTCCCGACGGTTGGTCACCACGACCTTGATCTCGCCGGTGTCGTACCGGCACTGCCGGCTGACCACGCCGAACTCCAGCAGCAGTTGCTGGACCTCGCGGGCCAGGCGCTCGCTCCGGGTGGAGTACGAGATCTGGATGGTGTTGCGGGGCAGCAGCGAGGACGAGCCGTCGCCCTCGAAAAGCGCTTGCAGGAACGCCCGCTTGACCGCCGCCGGCCCCTGCCAGACGAACTCCGGCACGAACTTCGCCGCGCTCCGCGCCCCGACCAGATCGCCGAGCAGGCTCTTGCGCAGCTCGGTGAGATCCCGCACGTCGAGTTCATGCAGAACGCTGCCGGAGGCGATCACTCGCTCGGAGACGTACCGGGGACCGCCGACCGCGAGGTCGTAGGCGGCGAGCACCCGGACGAAGAACTCCCGGTCGACGTTGTTGAACCCGGCCCGCCCGGCCGAGACCCAGCCCTCGCTGACAAAGGCGCCGGCCAGGGTCGCCGCCTCGACGTGCTCCAGCATCGGGTAGCCGATCTCGTCCGGAACCGTCCGCTGCAACACCACCCGGTCGCCGGGGCGGACCTCGGCGAGCAGCTTCCAGAGCAGGGTCGGCACCCCGGCGACCTGCACCAGGCAGAGCACCGGGTGGTTGTGCGTACCGGTCAGTTCGTAGCCCTCGCGGGTGCGCATCCGCAGCGTCGGGTGCTCGCCCGAGTGGAAGAACTTCGAGGCCCGGACCAGGTCGCCGTTGCGGTCCCGGACCTTGAGGTCGATGTCGGCCTCGCAGCTGGACGCCGCGTCGGGGACGATCTGGTCGATCCGGACGGTACCGTCGGCGGTACGAACCCGGACATCGCCGGTGATGCAGTACCTCATCGCCGCAGCCGGATCGTTACCCGGCGATCCGAAGTTGCCGTTGCCGTCGACCAGCGGGTAGCGCAGCGACCAGGTCTGGGCCATCCGGACCAGCGCGTCGTAGATCGCCGAGTCGCCGTGCGGGTGGAACTGACCCATCACGTCGCCGACCACCCGGGAACACTTCACGTACCCCCGGTCGGGCCGGTAACCGGAGTCGAACATGGCGTAGAGGATCTTCCGGTGTACGGGCTTCAACCCGTCCCGTACGTCCGGCAGCGCCCGCCCGACGATCACGCTCATCGCGTAGTCGAGGTAGGAGCGCTGCATCTCCACCTCGAGCCCGACCGGTTCGATCCGGTCGTGCTGAGCGACCGCGCTGGCGGCCGCTTCCTGCTCCGGCTCGTTAGCGGAGGACTCGGGAGTATCCGTCACTGTCAACCCTTATCAGACTCAAAGCCGCATTCCGCTGTGGATAACGGCTGTGGAAACCGTGGAAGCTGTGGATAACTGTGTGGAACGGCGGGTCCCGGTCGGCCGTTCGGCCGGGTCGGAGATCTCGACCCGGCCGGTCCGGCCGGTGCCGGGAGCCGCCGTACCGCCACTAGATGTCGAGGAAACGGACGTCCTTGGCGTTGCGCTGGATGAACGAGCGGCGCGCCTCCACGTCCTCGCCCATCAGTACGCTGAACAGCTCGTCGGCGGTCGCGGCGTCGTCCAGGGTGACCTGGCGGAGCGTACGCGTCGCCGGGTTCATCGTGGTCTCCCACAGCTCCGGGTAGTTCATCTCGCCCAGACCCTTGAACCGCTGGATGTCGTCCGGCTTGGCATTCGGCTTCTTCTGCTGCCGCAGCGCGATCAGCCCGTCCCGCTCCCGGTCGGAGTAGGCGTACTGGGCGTCGTCGCCCTTCCGGTTCCACTTGATCTTGTAGAGCGGCGGTGCGGCCAGGTAGACGTGGCCCAGCTCGACCAGCGGCCGCATGAACCGGAACAGCAGGGTCAGCAGCAGGGTCTGGATGTGCTGCCCGTCGACGTCGGCATCGGCCATCAGCACGATCTTGTGATAGCGCAGCTTCTCGATGTCGAAGTCGTCGTGGATGCCGGTACCGAGCGCGGTGATCAGCGCCTGGACCTCGTTGTTCTTCAGCACCCGGTCGATCCGGGCCTTCTCCACGTTGAGGATCTTGCCCCGGATCGGCAGGATCGCCTGGGTACGCGGATCCCGGCCCTGCTTCGCCGAGCCGCCCGCCGAGTCACCCTCGACGATGAACACCTCGGACTCGCGCGGGTCGGTGGACTGGCAGTCGGCCAGCTTGCCCGGCATCGAGCCGGACTCCAGCAGCGACTTGCGCCGGGCCAGCTTGCGGGCCTGCTGCGCCGCGATCCGGGCCCGGGCCGCCTGGGTCGCCTTGGTGATGATCAGCTTGACCTCGCCCGGGTTCCGGTCGAACCAGTCGACCAGCCACTCGTTGCAGACCCGCTGCACGAAGCTCTTCACCGGGGTGTTGCCGAGCTTGGTCTTGGTCTGCCCCTCGAACTGCGGGTTGGTCAGCTTGACCGAGATGATCGCCGCGAGCCCCTCCCGGATGTCCTCGCCGGAGAGCTTCTCGTCGCTCTTGAGCAGCTTCTTGTCCGTGCCGTACCGGTTGACCACGCTGGTCAGTGCGGACCGGAAGCCCTCCTCGTGGGTGCCGCCCTCGTGCGTGTTGATGGTGTTGGCGAAGGTGTAGACCGACTCGCCGTACGACTCGTTCCACTGCATGGCGATCTCGACCGCCATGCCGTCCTCCTCCGCGCCGAACTCGACCACGGTCTTGTGGATCGGGTTCTTCGAGGCGTTGAGGTGCCGGACGAAGTCGGCGATGCCGCCCTTGTAGCAGAAGGTCACCTCGCGCGGCTTGCCGTCCTCCTCCCGCACCCGCTCGTCGCGGAGCTGGATGGTCAGCCCCCGGTTGAGGAAGGCCATCTCCTGGAGCCGCCGGTAGATGGTCTCAAAGGAAAAGTCGACGGTCTCGAAGACGTCCGCGTCGGGCCAGAAGGAGACCGCCGAACCACTGGTGTTGGTGGTCTCGCCCTTCTCCAGCGGTGACGGCTTGGAGTTGGTGTAGCTCTGGCGCCAGACGTAGCCGTCCTTGTGGATCTCCACGAACATCCGGGTGGAGAGCGCGTTGACCACCGAGACGCCGACGCCGTGCAGGCCGCCGGAGACCGCGTACGCCTTGCCGTCGAACTTGCCGCCCGCGTGCAGCACGGTCAGCGCCACCTCGACACCCGGCTTCTTGAGCTTCGGGTGCAGGTCGACCGGGAAACCCCGCCCGTTGTCGGTGACCCGGACGCCGCCGTCGGCGAGCAGCACCACCTCGATGGTGTCGCAGTAGCCGGCCATCGCCTCGTCCACGGCGTTGTCCACGACCTCCTGGACAAGGTGGTGCAGACCGCGCTCACCGGTCGATCCGATGTACATACCGGGCCGCTTGCGAACGGCCTCCAGGCCCTCCAGAACGGTGATCGACTCGGCGCCGTACTCCTGCTTCTTCTGCGCTGCCACCTTGGCTACTTTCTCGCGCGGTCCGCGCCGTGCGGCGCGGGAGCGCGGGTTTGGTGGGCGGCCCACGACAGGCGCGCGGGCCGGCACCACGAGGAATTCCGGGTACGGTCGAACGCGCCGGTCGCCGCGGCTGCCCACGGATCGCGATCGGCTCGGACCCGGTGCGGTGCCGGCCGGACCACCCCGGGCCCGGTCTCCGCTCCACACCGTGTCGTCGTCTCGCTATCAATCTTACTGTGCCCAGATGACATATTGGGTATGCGGCACCCCTGCGCGGCGCCCTGAGAACCTCGTAGGCGGCCGTACCCCCTCGCCCACGACTCCCCCCACACGCCTGAGATCGAATCGGGGGCGTTTCCGGCATCGCCGTACCCTCGCCGGCCGACACCTCCCAGCGTGGTCGTCCCCGCCCAGCCGGAGCCATCTCGGACCGGACGTTCGGCGCACGCCGACCCGGGGGGTCGCGCGGAGGGTGAGCGGTGCCGTAACTTGGCGACGCCGGAAGTAAGCTCCGTGGCCAGGATGCCCGGTAAGCGCATCGGACGGTCCCAACGACCGGTTTCGTCAGGTGCATGGAGAGGTGACGCCCGATGGGGCTGGACAACGTCGCGGTGCGCTGGCCGCGGACCGGCCGCTTCTACGACCCGGTCGCCCCGGCCGAGTTCGTCGACTTCGGCGAGCTGGCCGACTCGCCCGAGGTGGCCGCCCCGACCGCGGCCCTCGCCGGATACATCGCCAAGAACGGTTCGGTCCGGGCGACCGCCTACACCGAACTGGTCGACCTGCTGCTCGGGCTGGACGGGGTGCTCTACGCCACCGAGGCCGCGGCCGAGGACGAGGACCCGGTGATCGACCCGGACGGCTGCGCCTGGATCGCCGGCGGCCTGGAGCGCTTCGTGGACGGGCACCGGGAGTACGGCGACTCGGTGACCTTCGACACGGTCAGCGCCGTACTGCGGGCCGCGCTGGCCGGCGGCCGGCTGGCCGAACAGCAACTGCGCTGGCTGGACAGCCGGCTCGACGCGCTGCGCGACGAGTCCGGTGCGCCGCCGCAGTGGAGCTTCTCCCGCTCCGAACTGGGCGTACTGGCCGGTTTCTACCGCCGGTGCGCCGAACGCGGCTTCGCCGTCTACGCCGACTCCTGACCGACGCCTCCCGCCTGAACCGGCTCCCGCCTGAACCGGCTCCCGCCTGAACCGGCTCCCGCCT
>NZ_JBDJAV010000031.1:0-113213 GCF_039649625.1 Plantactinospora sp. ZYX-F-223
GCGTCGCTGCGGGTCTCGGCCGGCGCTCGCGCCTACTACGACCGGCAACGCGCCCGCAGCGCCACCTACAACGCCGCGCTGCGCCAACTCGCCAACCGGCTCGTCGGCATCCTGCACGGATGCCTCAAAACCGGCACCCCGTACGACGAGACGACCGCCTGGTCTCACCACCTCAACGAGGCCGTTGCTTGACATTCAAGCTCCTGGGATGTCTTTCGGCCGCCAGGATGCCGGACGACGTCGTACCAGCGGTCTTCCACATGTCCCATCAGGCCGCCGCCTGCCGACGTACCCACGACCGGACCGCTTCCGGCTCGTACCGCAGGTGTCGACCGACCCGGGCCGCCGGCGGACCGTACTTGACCTTGCGCCAGCGGTACAGCGTCTCCGTCGGCACCCGCAGGTACGCCGCCACATCCTGCATCGTCCAGAGCCCATCGTTCGCCACCATCACAGCCCCTCCCCCGTCGTGCCGCCTGCTCCCGTCGCCGACCCGTCCTCCGGTAGCTGGGCAGCCCGGTCCTTAGCGGCGAGAAGTTCGGAGCGCCAGCGGGCACGCTCACTGATCAAGAGCGCCGCTGCGCGGCGCGCGGGCGGTAGACCGCCCGGCGGCGAGCCGCAACGGACCGCTACACGGCCGGGGCGGAAAACCACCGACTACCGCCGGCAGCCGCCCGCGTGCCGAGATGGAACAGTCAACCCAACGAACTACGGGCGTGCAGCCTCTCCCCTGGCCTGGTCGACCCCGAGGCAGGCAACGACGCGGGAGCCCTCAGGCGTGAGGAAGAGCTGGAAGAACCAGGCTGTCTCTGTACCGCCAACCTGACCGAGCAGCACCTCTCCCGGTCCTTCTGCCGAGGCCAGCCGATTCACCGCCTGGACAAACCCGAGCGTCCGGATGCCGCGTGTGCGGGTGTGACGCTCTCGACGCCGGTAGATAGTGACCAGGTTCCCGATTGGCACTGTCCCGTCGAAGATCTGAAAGTCGCAACCCGCCCGTAGAGCGTCGCGACATGCCACGTAGACGTCGCCCGCCTCAGCGCCGAGAAGGGTGACCAGGGTGTCCCGTTCCACCCGGTCATCCTGCCCGTCGGCCGAGGTTCGAGCCGAGGAGGGATCAGACTGCAACTCCGGCGAGTTCGACCACCGCCAGGCGGTACGGAAGCCGGCGGGGGTTGGCCGCCGTCGTGGTCCCGGCTTCCGGTTGCCGCGCCAGTCCAACCCCGGACTGACTTGCCACCGAGTCACCGGGAACAGCCACCAGTTCCACCGCCAGGACGTGCCCGACCCCCCTCCCCCACGGCGCCCGCCGCCCACGGAAAGACCGCCACGGAGACCGTACTCACTCAGCCTGCGGAGCCTCGCCAGGTCGGCCATGACCACACTCCAGGACATTCCCGGACCGGCCGTCGACCACCTGCACCTCGTAGGGGTCGCCAGCGTTCGCCCAGACAATCACGTGATCGGACATGACACTGACCGAGAATTCAGGATCGACGGCACCGCCAATCACGACAAAGGTCTCCTCCGGCTGCAACCAGAAGTCCTCCCCGAAGGGCTCGACGAAGAGGCAGACCACCTGGTCGCCAACGTTACTCACGGGCAGCCTGCGTCTACCATCCACGCCGGGCAGGAGCTCATCCACAGCCCGGCACCTTAACGCCTACCTGTGCCCGGCCACCCCCCGACCGCCGCGCCACAGAGAGGGCACCACTCCCCGCCCGTAGCGGAGAGCCGGGGTCCAGGTCGCCCATTCCACCAGACAAAGAAGCAGGTCACGGCCTAGATCAGGACCGCGACCTGGGGTACGACGGACGAGTCGACCTGTACGCCGGATTTTGTGCCCGGCACGCACCGTTGCCGGTGGTGCCGGCGGCGGTCATCCATCTCGGCCTACCGTTGCCGGCAGGCTCCAGCGGCCTACCCGCAGGCATCGGGCGGGCAGCCCTCGAACGCCTGCGCGGGCCGTTGCCTTTCGGCGATGGCCCTCTCTTGGCCTTGCTCCGGGTGGGGTTTACCGAGCCATCCCGGTCACCCGGGATGCTGGTGGGCTCTTACCCCACCGTTTCACCCTTACCGAACCGGTCGATCCACGCGTTTCCGTGTAAACCACCCCGGTTGGCGGTCTGTTTTCTGTGGCACTTTCCCGCGGGTCACCCCGGGTTGCCGTTAGCAACCACCCTGCCCTGTGGAGTCCGGACGTTCCTCGGCGGCGGGCTCGCGCTCCGCCGACGCGACCGCCCGGTCGACTCGTCCGTCGCGTACCCAATGGTAGCGATGATCCCGAAGAGCGATCCACCGGGCCGCCGCCACTCAGCCCGCCAGGCGATCAACCAGATCGAACCAGCCCGCCTCGATCCGCTCCGGCGGGACACGTCGGTGGCTGTGCAGCCGGTTGAGGAACGGCGTGCCGAGATAGCTGCTGAGCACCTCGGCGATCACGTCGAGGTCGCCTGGGACGCCCGCCGCCCGTAGCAGGCTCGCCAGGTGAAGGGTCCGCACCTCGTACGGCGGATGCGGGCTGTACTGGCGGGCCGGTTTCGGTTCGGCCTGGAGATAGAGGTCGAGATAGCGAATCTGGTGCCGGATCGTGGCGACCCCGAAGGCCGCCAGACGTTCCCGGGGCGGCGCCCCCGGACCCAGTGGCGGCGGACCGGACAGGAAGTCCTCTTGGAAGGTGCGTTCGGCGTGGTCGAGCAGCGCGAACATGAGGCCGACGCGGTCACCGAACCGGCGATAGACGGTGCCCTTGCCCACGCCGGCCGCGTTCGCCACCGCCTCCATGGTGACGTGCTCGGCCCCTCGCTCCCGCACCAGCCTGGCGGCGGCGTCCAGCAGGCGCACCCGGTTGCGGGCCGCGTCGACGCGTTCAGCCGCAGGCTGTCCGGCGAGCGGGAGTCCGGAGTCAGGGTCGGTTGCGGGTGACGTCACAGTCGCAGCCTAGCCAGCCCGGGAACAGAACCGGACCACAGTCCGTTTCGAAGGATGAAAAGCGGACCGCAGTCCGCTTCTATCGGAAAGGACATGTCATGGGCACACTCTCCGGGCAGGTGGCTGTCGTCACAGGAGCGGCGCAAGGCATCGGGGCCGGCCTAGCGAAGGACCTCGCGGCTGCCGGCGCGGCGGTGGTGGTCAACTACTACCCCGGTGACACCGAGCGGGCTGATCGGGTCGTGGCAGAAATCGCCGCCCTGGGCGGTAAGGCGGTCGCGGTGGCCGCGGACGTACGGAAGCCGGACGATCTGACGGCGATGTTCGATCGGGCCGTCAACCAGTTCGGCAGGCTCGACATCCTGGTGAACAACGCGGGCGTGTACGAGTTCGGCCCGCTCGAAGCGGTGACCGAGCACGACTTCCACCACCAGTTCGACACCAACGTGCTCGGCGTGATCCTGGCGACCCGGGAAGCGGTCAAACGATTCGGCCCGGACGGTGGAAGCGTGGTCAACATCAGCTCGACCGCCGTCCAGTTGTCCCAGCCCAACCAGATGATCTACACGGCCACCAAGAGCGCGGTGGAGGCGATCACCCGGGTACTGGCGAAGGAGCTAGGCCCCCGCCACATCCGGGTCAACGCCGTCGGCCCGGGCGGCACGGAGACCGAGGGAGGTCACTCGCACGGCCTGATCGGCAGTTCGTACCTCGACGAACTGGTCGCGGCGACCCCGCTCGGTCGGCTGGGGCAGGTCGGGGACGTCGCCCCGGTGGTGACCTTCCTGGCCTCGCCCGCCGCCGGATGGGTGACCGGAGAGGTACTACTGGCCTCGGGCGGCCTGCGCCCATAGGTGGTCCCGCCGTGGCGGGGGACGGAGCAGGACATCCGGGCCCTGCTCCCCCTTGCCTGTGGTGGGTGGCCTGGCGGCCTTTCCGGTGATTGGCTGGCGGCGAGACGGACCGGCAGGCCACCGAGAGGTCGGCAACGCCGCCGATTAGCCTCGACAGGCTATGGATTTTCCCGAGGCGCTGCTGCTGCTCGCTGCCGGGCTCGCCGCGGGCATTGTCAACGCGGTGGCCGGTGGCGGCTCGCTCATCACCTTTCCGGCCATGATCGCGATCGGGCTGCCGGCGATCCCGGCCAACGTGAGCAACTCGGTGTCGGTCTGCCCCGGCTACCTGGCCAGCGTGTGGGGCAGCCGGGACGATCTGCCGGACCGCCGGTGGCTGCTCCGGCTGGTCCCGGGCACCGTGCTGGGCACCGCCGCCGGCTGCGCGCTGCTGCTCTCCACTCCGGCCCGGGCGTTCGAACTGGCCGTACCGTTCCTGGTGCTGGGCGCGACCGCCGTGCTGGCGTTCCAGGACCGGCTTCGCCGTCTCATCGGACAGAGCGGCGGCCAACCCGCCCCGACCGGGTCCGGCTTCGCCGCCTCGGGCCGGACGGCGGTGCGGAGCCCCTCCCGGCAGAGCCTCGCGCTACACACCATGGTCGTGGTCGGCGCGGTCTACGGCGGATATTTCGGCGCCGCGCTCGGGGTCATGCTGGTGGCCGGGCTGGCGCTGGTGCTGGACGAGACGCTGACCCGGGTCAGCGCGATCAAGAACGTGCTCTCCGCGGTGGTCGGGCTGACCACGACCGTCGCCTTCGCCGCGTTCGGCCCGGTGAACTGGACCGCCGTCGCGGTGGTCGCCCCCGCGACCATCATCGGAGGGTACGCGGGCGCGCGGCTCGTCCGCCGGCTGCCGCCCGAGGTACTCAAGACCGTGATCGTGCTCTTCGGTACGGCAATCGGCCTGCTGCTGCTCTACCGCTCCTGGATCTGACGTCGGCCGTCCGGCAGGACGGCGGCTCAGTGCCCGCGCCGGGCGGGATAGCGCCGACGGACCTCGGTCAGCATCCAGCCGAAGAACGCCACCTCCAGCAGACCGAAAGCACCGACCAGCAGCATCTCGATCATCTGCCGCACCTCCGGTCCGGATCGGCTCGTCGTCGCTCCTCCACGCTATCAACACCCGCCGATCGGCGCTGGACAAGAGATCCCCGTGACCAGGTCGGCGTACCCGAATCTCGGGTTGCCTGCCCTGGCCACGGGGATCCCCCCGGGGGGCGGGGTGGTTGGTGTCGGTGTGTGTCGGGTCGGTCAGACCTTCGGTGCGGGTTCGACGGGCTCGCCGGCCACCTCGGCCGACTCCCTCGGGCTGGGTACGATCCGCGGGTCGCCCTCGTCGGCGAAGTAGTCGTCCTGCTCGGTCCCGTCCACCCCGTCGGCGACCTTGGCGGCCCGGAGGATCAGCGTGACGATCGCCGCGACCAGCAGGTTGACCACGACCGCGACCAGGCCGACGTAGATGGTCTTGGTTGAGCCGTCGAAGCCGAGCTTCTCCAGCGGGAACGCGGACCCGCCGAAGTGCGCCCGCTTGGTCGCCGGGTTGGGAATCTGGTAGAGCATCCACATTCCCAGGCCCATTCCGGCGACCCAGCCGGCAACCAGCGCGCCCCGGTGGAACCACCGGGTGTAGAGGCCGAGGGCGACGGCCGGCAGCGTCTGCAGGATGATGACCCCGCCGATGAGCTGGAGGTCGATCGAGAACTGCGGGTCGAGGAAGACGATGCAGGCAACCGCACCGATCTTCACCACCAATGACGTGATCTTGGAGACGTTCGCCTCCTGGGCCGCGGTGGCGTCCTTGCGCAGGTACTCCTTGTAGATGTTCCGGGTGAAGAGGTTGGCCGCCGCGATCGACATGATGGCGGCCGGCACCAGCGCGCCGATCCCGATCGCGGCGAACGCGATCCCGGCGAACCAGCTCGGGAACTGCTGCTCGAAGAGCAGCGGCACCACCGTGTTGTTGTCCACGGTGCCCTCGGTCGCGCCCGGCAACGGGGTCACCCCGGCGGCGATGGCGGCGTACCCGAGCAGGGCGATCAGACCCAGCAGCAGGCTGTACGCCGGCAGCGCCGACATGTTCCGCTTGATCACGTCCCGGCTCCGGCTGGCCAGTACGCCGGTGAGGCTGTGCGGGTAGAGGAAGAGCGCGAGCGCCGAGCCGAGGGCCAGGGTGATGTACTGCAACTGGTTGTTGGCGTTGAGCGTGATGCCGTCGTTCGGGGACGGGCTCGCGTCGAACTTCGCGTCCGCCGCGTCGAAGATGCTCCCCCAGCCACCGAGCTTGTACGGCAGGTAGACGATCGCCACCAGGATCACGATGTAGATCAACGAGTCCTTGACGAACGCGATCAGCGCCGGTGCCCGCAGCCCGGACTGGTAGGTGTAGGCGGCCAGGATGGCGAAGGCGATGATGATCGGCAGGTGCCGGGCGATGGCGCTCTCCCCGCTGACCCCCATCGTCTTGAGCACCGCCTCGATGCCCACCAACTGGAGCGCGATGTAGGGCATGGTCGCGACGATGCCGGTGATCGCGATGATCAGGGCCAGGGTCGGCGAGTCAAACCGCTTCCGGACGAAGTCGGCCGGGGTGACGAAGCCGTGCCGGTGCGAGACCGACCAGAGCCGGACCAGCACCAGGAAGACCAGCGGATAGATGATGATCGTGTACGGCACCGCGAAGAACCCGGCTGCCCCGGCCCCGAACAGCAGCGCCGGTACGGCCACGAAGGTGTACGCCGTGTAGAGGTCGCCGCCGACCAGGAACCAGGTGATCCAACCGCCGAAGCTGCGCCCACCGAGACCCCACTCGTCGAGGTGCGCCATGTCGCTCGGCGCCCGCCATCGGGCCGCGACGAAGCCCATCCCGCTGACCAGCAGGAACAGCAGCGTGAAGATGATGATCTCAGTGAGATGGTCCTGCCACACCGTCGGTCACCCCCGCTTCTTCGTCATCTGGTACACCACGGTCGTGGTGCCGACCCCGAGCAGGATGAAGGCCAACTGGAGCCAGTAGAAGACCGGAAAGCCGAACAACCGGGGTGAGTCGGCGTTGAACAGCGGCGTGATCAACGGCACCACGATCGGCAGGAAGAGCAGCCAGTTCCACGGGCTGTGGTCCTTCGCCCGGGCTCTCGCCACCACCCCACCGGCCGGCGCCGTCGGCGTCTCAGATTCGCTCATGCCGGCACTCCGCTTCGCTCCGTACCGACATGAGGCACATTGGCACTCAGTCCGATGATTCGCTCGCTGCGCTCGCTCATGCCGGCACTCCGCTTCGCTCCGTACCGACATGAGGCACATTGGCACTGAGTCCGATGATTCGCTCGCTGCGCTCGCTCATGCCGTCTCCTCTGCTGCGCTCGGCCTGGTGACCCGCCTGGTTGCGCTCGGCCGTGGTTGAACTTCGTGTGACGTCGTCGTTGACCTATGTGTGACGCCGGAGGTTAGGACAGAGTGACGGCGGTCACCTCGACGACACCGGACCGGTGCGCCCAACGGCCAGCACGGTGCGCCGAATGGTGATCAACGACCAAAATAAGGTCGCGCCAAACGGATCTATCAGGCCAAATGCTACATCGAAGTACGACGATTGCTCTTGATCGGGGGTCGGCCGGTTGCCATGCTGGCCGGGTGCCGCGATTTCCCTCGTACGACTGCATCGCACTCGGGTACCACGTGCTGGGATCCGGGCCGCCGATCGTCTGCCTGCCCGGCGGCCCTGCCCGGGCGTCGAGCTATCTCGGCGACCTCGGTGGACTGAGCCGGGACCGCACCCTGCTCAAACTCGACCTCCGGGGCAGCGGCGAGTCGGCCGTCCCCGAGGACCCGGCGAGCTACCGGTGCGATCGGCTGGTCGACGACGTCGAGGCGTTCCGGGTCCACCTCGGACTGGACCGGATGGACCTGCTCGCCCACTCGGCCGCCGGCAACCTCGCGGAACTCTACGCGGCCCGGCACCCGCACCGGCTGTCCCGGTTGGTACTCGTCACCCCGGGCCTGCGCTCGGTCGGGGTGGAGACGGTCGGCTTCGCGGAGGCGGTCGCCGCCCGCGCCACCCAGTGGTGGTACCCGGAGGCGAAAGCGGCGATGGACGCCTGGCAGGAGGCGGCGGGCCGGGGCGCCGGGCCGGACGAGGTGAACCCGTTGCGCAGCGGCGCCGCGCCGTTCGCGTACGGCCGGTGGGACGAGCGGGCCCGGGCACACGCTGAGGCCGAGCCGGAGGAACGGCCGGACGCGCCATCCGCCGGGTTCTACGACGGCTTCGCCCCGGACACCGCCGCGGTCCGCGCCGCACTGGCCGGGCTCGACGCCCCGGTGCTGGTCCTGGCCGGCGAACTGGACCCGGCACCCACCCCGGAGGCGGCCCGGGCGCTCGCCGCGCTCTTCCCGAACGCCGAGACCGTGGTGCAGGACGGTGCCAGCCACTTCCCCTGGCTCGACGACCCGGCCCGGTTCGTCAAGACCGTGCTCACCTTCCTCACCGACGAGCCCCGGACCCTCGCCGACCGGCCCTGACGGGCTTCGGCCCGGCCCGGCCCAGCCGACCCGGCCCGACCCAGCCGACCCGGCCCGATCCGATCAGCCTGCGGTCGGACCGGGTCGGCTCACGGTCAGATGCCGGTCAGGTGGGCGGTGTCGTTGACGGTCCGTACCGCCATGCCGCCGTCCGGCCAGATGTCCAACAGGGACAGGCCGGCCGGGTCGAGATAGAGCCGGTGCAGGAAGGCGTCGGTCGCGGCGAGCGCGTCGCGGAGCGCGATCTTCACCGGTGAGACGTGCGAGACCACCACCACGGTCTCCCCCGGGTACCCGGCCAACAACTTGGCCATCGCCCGGCTGACCCGGGTACCGACCTCGACGAAGGACTCCCCGCCGGGCGGGGCCACGGCCGGCGAGGCCAGCCAGGCGTCCAGCTCGGCGGGCCAGCGTTCGCGTACCTCGGCGAAGGTGCGGCCCTCCCACTCGCCGAAGTCGCACTCGATCAGATCCGGCTCGACCACCACCGGCACGCCGCCGAGCCCACCGGCGAGGATGCCGGCCATCGACGTACACCGGGACAGGGGCGAGCTGACCACGGCCGCGACCGAGTCGACCAGCCCGGCCACCCGCCGGGCCGTCGCACCGGCCTGGGCCAGGCCCCGGTCGGAGAGCGGCACGTCGCCCCGGCCCGAGTAGCGGCCCCGCGCGGTGTACTCCGTCTCGCCGTGCCGGAGCAGCAACAGCCGGGTGGCGGTCTCCGCCGGGCGTGGCTCCCAGGAACTCTTCGCGGTCGACCCCTGCGCGGCGACCTCGTGTGCCTCGGCCCGCCCGGTCGCGCCGGACGGCGGCGCGGCCGCCGGCTCGGCCGCGCTGTCCCGGGCTGCCTCCGGCACCTTGCCAGCGGCCAGGTCCATCGCCGCGTTCGCCAGCGCGTCCGCGTGCCGGTTGCGCTCCCGGGGAATCCAGGTGTACGCCACCGAGTCGAACTTCCGGACCAGCCCGGCCGCCTGGGCGGCGAGCGGACGCAGCCCCGGGTTCTTGATCTGCCAGCGGCCGGCCATCTGCTCGACCACCAGCTTGGAGTCCATCCGCACCTCGACCCCGGACGCGCCCACCTCGCGGGCGGCCTCCAGCCCGGCGATCAGGCCACGGTATTCCGCGACGTTGTTGGTGGCGACGCCGATCGACTCGGAACGCTCGGCCAGCACCTCGCCGCTGCCGGCATCCCGGACCACCGCGCCGTAACCGGCCGGGCCGGGATTGCCCCGGGCGCCGCCGTCCGCCTCCACCACGACCTTACGACCCGGCACGGGTCCACCCCCCGATCCCGCCACCGACGCCGGTCACAGCCCGGACTCGGCGGTACGCACCATGATGCGGCGACACTCCTCGCAGCGCACCACCTCGTCCGGGGCGGCGGCCTTGATCCGGGCCCGGTCCGCGCCGTAGAGCTCCAGCCGGCAGCCGCCGCAGCGCCCGCCCGCGACCAGGGCCGCGCCGAGCCCGCCCGACGTCTCCCGGATCTTGTCGTAGAGCGTCACCAGGTCGGCCGGGAGGTCGGCCGCGAGCGGCTGCCGCGAGCCGGCCTTGAACTCCTCCTCCTTGCCGATCTCGGCAAGGGCCTGGTCCCGCCGCTCCTCGGTCTGCGCACGCCGCTCCCGGGCCGCCGTCAGCCGCTGCTCGATCCCGTCGAGTACGCCCTGTGCGGTCTCCCGCTGCTCCATCAGCTCCAGCTCGGCGTCCTCCAGCTCGGTCTGCCGCCGGTTGAGCGAGGCCAGCTCGTGCTGCAACGCCTCCAGCTCGCGAGCCGGCCCCGAGCCGACGGTCAACCGGGCCTGGTCCCGGTCCTTGCGGATCCGCACCTGCTCGACATCCCGCTCCAGCCGGGCGATGTCCCGGTCCAGGTCGTCCACCGCCACCTGGGCCCGGACCCGCTCGTCCTCCAGCGCGGACAGCTCCCGAGCCAGCGCCTCCAGCTCGGCGTGCTCCGGCAGCGTACGGCGCCGGTGGGCGAGCTGGGCGAGCCCGGTGTCGATCGCCTGCAGGTCGAGCAGGCGACGCTGGTCTTTCGGGTCGGCCTTCATCGGAGGGACTCCTTGTCCACGGAGGATGCGGGGGTTAGCACGGGTGGTACCGGAGACGCCGCCTGCACCGTCCACGGATCGGTGTCCAGATCGGACACCAGGGTCTCGACGCCCAGCCGCTCGCGCAGGCGTGCGGCGAGGTCGTCGAGCCAGGGCCGCTCGGTCGCCCAGTGCGCGGCGTCCAGCAGCGCCGGCCCGTCCTCGGCGAGATATTCGCTGACCGGATGGTGCCGCAGGTCGGCGGTGAGGAAGGCGTCGACACCGGCCCGGAGGGCGTCGCCGAGGAAGGAGTCGCCGGCACCGCCGCTGACCGCCACGGTCGAGATCGTCCGTCCGGGGTCACCGGCGGCGCGTACGCCCCAGGCGGTCGGCGGGAGCGCCCGGGCCGCGTACCCGGTGAACTCGGCCAGCGTCGTCGGCTCCGGCAGCCGGCCGATCCGCCCGATGCCCCGCCCCTGGCCGGCGGCCGGACCGGAGGGGTCGGCCGGGCGCAGCGGGCGCAGGTCGGTCAGGCCGAGCCGGACGGCGAGCGCGTCGGAGACCCCCGGACTGGCCACGTCGGCATTGGTGTGCGCCACGTACAGGGCCACGTCGTTCTTGATCAACTGATGCACGATCCGGCCCTTGTACGTCGTCGCGGCCACCGACGAGACCCCGCGCAGCAGCAGCGGATGGTGCGCGACGATCAGGTCGGCACCGTACCCGAGCGCCTCGGCGACGGTCTCCGGTACCACGTCCACGACGCAGCAGACCCGGCGTACCGGTGCGGACGGCTCACCGACCACCAGTCCCACCCGGTCCCACCCTTCGGCCCACGCCGGCGGATAACGCTGGTCCAGCGCTGCCACGACGTCGGCCACGCTGACGGCCGGAGATCCGGATGCACCCACGGCGGCCCAGCTTACCGGCGTCCGGCCGGCCGCGGCGCCGACCGTCGCTACCGGCACCGCCGGACGTGCCACGGCACCGCTCCCACCCCCACCCGGTCGCCGGTGGAGGCCGGGCCGCACCCCGCCGGGCTCAGCCGAGTTGGCCGCTGACCGAGAGCCGGGCCCGCAGTGCGGTCACCGCCATCTCCCAGGGGAACCTCTCCAGGTAGCGCTCCCCGGTGCCCGGCGGGTGCAGTGGCATGACGTGGTCGCCGAAGAGCACCGTGACGTCCCAGTCCCGCAGCCGGGCGAGGCTGGTCAGGAAGGCCGGGTGGGCCGCCATCGCGGCGTTGGTGAACGGCATCGCCACGATCGGCAGCCCCTTGCCGAGTCCCTCGACCAGCAGTCCGAGGGCGAGGGTGTCGGCTATCCCGGCGGCCCACTTGTTGATCGTGTTCACCGTCGCCGGAGAGACGATCATGGCATCCGCGTCGGGCAGCACGTCCGGATCACCGGGATTCTTGTACGTCGACCGCACCGGATGCCCGGTCTGCCGGCTCAGCGCCGGTACGTCGACGAACTTCGTCCCGTCCGGGGTCAGTACCACGCACACGTCCCAGCCGTCGCGCTGCGCGCAGGTCACCAGCCGACCGACGTGCCGGGCCAGCGGCGAACCGCAGGCGAGCACGTACAGCACCCGTGACCCGGTCGACTCCGTCACCGGACGCTCCCCTGTACCGCGGTCATACGGCCACTCCCATCTGCTCAGCCAACTCCGCAATCGGCGTGGGCGGCGCACCCCGTGTGCGACGCAACACGTTCGACATCACCTCGTGCGCGATCGGCCGGCAGCGGATCTCGGACGGGGCCAGCCGGTCGCCGTCGACCAGCGCCTCGCCCGCCCGGTCCAGGTCGCCGATCTGGGCGAACCCGCGGGCCAGGTCCAGCATGTGGTGCGCCCGCCGCTCCGGCAGCAACGCGTTGAACCCCTCCCGTCGCATGATCCGCCGCTCGTGGGTGTGCACCGCGTTCCCACCCTCGCCCAACTCCACCGCCGCCGCCGCGCGGTGCAGCTCGAGGTTGGTCGGGCCGAAGCTGGTCCAGTAGTGGTTCTGGTCGCCGCCGAGCCGGTCGGCCGCCCCCTCGGCCTCGTTGACCAGGTCCTTGACCGTGTTGTTGTCGCCCATCCGGGCAGCCGCCATCGCCCCCTGCAACAGCAGCATCCCGTAGACGGAGAGCCGGTCCGGCCCGGCGTCGTTGCTGCCGCCCGGCGCGAGGCGGTTGGCGACGCTCACGTTCACCTCCAGCGCCGGCCGGGCCCGGCCGAGCGCCAGCAGGGCGTTGCCGACCCGGTAGGTGGCCACCCCGGCCAGCAGCGGATCGTCGGCCCGCTGGGA
Organism: Plantactinospora sp. ZYX-F-223; assembly: GCF_039649625.1. Lineage (NCBI taxonomy): Bacteria > Bacillati > Actinomycetota > Actinomycetes > Micromonosporales > Micromonosporaceae > Plantactinospora > Plantactinospora sp. ZYX-F-223. Next base: position 12,654 of record NZ_JBDJAV010000031.1, read on the forward strand.
GACCGCCATCGACCGGTCGGCGGCAAGCCAGGCCAGCTCGTACTCGCCGAGTTTGCGCAGCGCCGACGAGGCGATCTGGTAGACCTGCCCGAGCAGGTGGGCCGCCTTGCCGGCGTCGTCGCCGCCGGCCACGCTGTCCAGCGCCTGGGCGTCCCGGAGCAGCTTCGGCAGCGCCCGGGTCAGCACGCCGTACCGGGCGTACTGGTACGTCAGCCAGGCATGGTTCACCGACTTGGTCATCTCGGCCGGTGAGGGCGGCTGCGGCGTGGTGGTGAAGAACGAACTCATCGAGTCGTACCGCTCCAGGGCGGAGCGGATCTCCTCGACCTCCACCTCGTCGATGCAGGTGAGCCCGTCGGCCCGGCGTTCCGGCGCCTTGCCGAGCAGGAGTTGGGCGTCGAGCTGGAGTACGTCGGCGATCTCGTACAGCACCGAGAACTTGTCCAGCCGGCGTACGCCCCGCTCGACCTTGTCCACCCAGCTCTTCGACTTTCCGAGCCGATCGGCGAAGACCTGCTGCGACATTTTGCGGCGACCGCGCCAGTAGGCGACGCGACGCCCGATCGGCAGTTCGTCCACGTCCGGCCCTCCTTTCTGCGTCGGCGGTCCGGTCAGGGGGCCCGCGCCGGTGCGAAAACGGGGTGCGACTCACGTCTGTGCTGGTCGCACAGCATGTACGTCACTCCGGAGACGGCCGCTCGTAGCTTTCGATGCAACTTGCGGCTGTCTGCCCGGACAAACGACCGCGTCAGACGCCAGTGACGGGCTTCGACCTGCGTAACTGGCCGAGATCAATAAATGTAGGGGGTTCGCAGAAATGTGGGAGAAAGTCCGTCCACGTTCGGTCCGTTTCGCCCAGCTCGACCGGGTCCGGCTGCGCCGGATCGCGCTCCGCTACGCCGGGCACGGCTGGCAGGTCACCCCCGGCGCCTGTCTGGCCCGGCACCGGTTCGTCTGTGGCCGGGCCGGCTGCCCGACCACCGGCTGCCATCCGGCGCTGGAGCAGTGGGAGCAGAGCGCCACCGCCGACCCGGCCCGGGTCGCCACCTGGTGGCGGCTCCGCCCGCACTCGATCCTGCTGGCCACCGGCCGCGCCTTCGACGTGCTGGAGGTCCCGGCCTACCTCGGGCGGTTCGCGCTGGAACAGGCCCGGCCCCGGCTGTTCGGCAGCATCTCCGGCCTGGTCCGCGGGCCGGTCGCGGCCACACCGGGCGGCCGGTGGATGTTCCTGGTACGCCCGGGCGAGCCGCTCCGGCCCGAGCTGGAGCACAGCCTCTACGTGGTCCGGCACGGCCCCGGCTCGTGGATTCCGGCCCCGCCGACCCGGCTGCCCGAGGGAACGGTGCGCTGGGTGGTGTCCCCGGAGGAGACCCGCTGGCGCCTGGCCGACCCGTACGGCGTCCAGGAGCTGATCGTCGATGCGCTGGAGGCCGTCGCACCGGCCCTGCCCGAGCCGCTCTTCCCGGCACACCTGCCCGCCCCGCGCCGGGGTTCCTGACGCCCGGGTCGTCGGGTTCCCGACTGCGCCCGAACCGGGAACATCGTCCCGCCCCGGCTGGAGCCCGGAAACGTCGGTTCCGTCCCCGCCGAACCCGGAGTGCCCGGCCAGGCCGCGTGAACCCGGAGTGCCCGGCCGACTGAACCCAGAGTGCCCGGCCAGGCCGCGTGAACCCGGCGTGCCCGGCCAGGGCCGACTGAGGCCAAGGAGGCATCCGCCGGGGCGGATCCGGCCACGAGGGACGACCCGTGGCGACCAGGTCGAAAGCCCGCGACCGGCTCAGCACGGGACCGAGCGGACGGCAACCGCGCGGGCGGGGGCCGGGGCGAGGCGCGGTCCCGGCGGCAGGGCCGGTAGCAGGGCACGAGCAGCGTGAGAGCGGCCCCGGACCGGGTAATCCGGCGCCGGACTGGTTGACGCCTGAGGAAAGGGCCCACGCCATGCTCAGCAAAGAGGATCAGCGCCGGTTTGACGAGATCACGCACCAGCTCCGGATAACCGATCCCGAGTTCGTCGCCCGGCTGGGCGACCGGGGCAAACTGCGGCGCGCTCGGCTGATACTCGTGTTGACCTTCGTACTCTGGGCCACCGTGCCGGCCCTGGTCGTACTCGGCGGCTGGCTGGCCGTCGCGATCGCCCCGGCGGTCCTGGTCGCGGCCACGCTGTTGATGTGGCAGGCCCGGCGGACCCGGTGACCCGGCGACGGCGGGGCACCGTCTCCGGCGGTGGCCGGCCGGAGTGAGCAGCCGGTCGGGCGGTCGGATGGTACGGGCCCGGTCCGGTGTGGTCGGCCCGGTGCGGTGTGCGGCTCGCTCAGTCCGGGTCGACGTCGCCGAACCGGATGTAGGCGCGGCGGAGCCGCTCGGTCAGGCCGGGGCCGCCGATCGCCGCACCCGGCGGACCGAGCTGGCGCAGCACCAGTTCCGGTTCGGTCGCCAGGGTGGGCGCGCGGGCCGGCAGCGGCACCGGGGCGACCCAGAACCGGTCGAGCATCCCGGTCAGCGGCTCGGCGGGCAGGTCGGCGAGGGCCAGTCCGGCGCCGACCGGCGGCGGGTCGACCGGGCCGGGGCCGACCGGCACCGGCAGCTCGGCATCGTCGGCGTCGGACCCACCGGTACGCGCCCGTCGCCGGCTGGCCGGCCGGCGGCCGCGCCCCGGGCCGGTGTCCCGCTCGGCCACCCCGGCGCCGGGGTCGGCACCGCGCAGCGCCCGCAGCCGGGCGAGTAGCCGTTCGCGGTCCCGCCCCCGCCAGTGCAGCAGTTGGAACGGATCCGCGTCGAACGCCTCGGCGAGCAGATAGAAGGTCGCGGCCAGGTGCTTGCACGGCACGGCGAAGTCGGGGCAGTCGCAGCGCTGCGTCAGCTCGTCGACGCCGGCCGGGAAGAGCGGCGCGCCCGCCTCGGCGAAGACCGCCTCCAGCTCCGGCGGTACGTCGCCGGCCAGCAGCCGCGCGCTGAACAGCGCCTGCGCGGCGAGCAGCGTCTCGAGCCGGGTCCAGACCCGCTCGGCCAACGGCCGGAACCGGATCGACACCTGGTACGGCTCCGGCCGGGAGCCCTGCACCACGGCGGTCACCTTGCCCGGTGCCACGTCGAGCGAGACCACCTGCCCGGCGCGGGCGTACGAGCGGCCCCGGGTGAGCCGGGTGCCCAGCGCGAAGGACTCGAGTACGTCGAGGAAGCGGCGGGACCACCACGACCGCCCGATCGCCCCCCGGGCGGTACGCGCCCGCAGTCCGCCGTCGACCTTGCGCGGGCGGCCGTACTCGCGGAAGTCGGTCATGCCGGGATTCCAGACCTGTGCGCACCGAGCGTGGCGGTTCGCTCGCTCATTCCACCACCGCCCCGCTCTCCAGGGCGAAGAGCTGGCGCAGTTCCGAGGTGGACAGCTCGGTGAGCCACTGCTCGCCGCTGCCGACGATCCGCGCGGCCAGCCCCCGCTTCTCGGCGATCATCGCGGCCACCTTCTCCTCCACGGTGCCGGCGCAGACGAACTTGCGTACCTGCACGGCGCGGCGTTGACCGATCCGGAACGCCCGGTCGGTGGCCTGGTCCTCGACCGCCGGGTTCCACCACCGGTCGACGTGGATGACGTGGTTGGCGGCGGTCAGGGTCAGCCCGGTCCCGCCGGCCTTGAGGGAGAGGACAAAGAGGGCCGGGCCGACCGACCCGTCCCCGGCGGCGTCCTGGAACCGGGCCACCATCGCATCCCGGTCCGCCTTGTCGACGCCGCCGTGCAGGTAGAGCACCTCCCGGCCGAACCGGGCGGCGAGGTGGGCCCGGAGCATCCCGCCGAACTCGGCGTACTGGCTGAAGATCAGTGCCTTCTCGCCGGCTGCGAGTACCTCGTCCAGGATCTCCTCCAGCCGGGCCAGCTTGCCGGAGCGGCCGGGCAGCGCCGAGCCGTCCCGGAGCACCTGGGCGGGGTGGTTGCAGACCTGCTTGAGCCGGGTCATGGTGGCCAGCACCAGCCCGCGCCGCTCGATGCCGTCGCTCGACTCGATCTTGGCCATCATGTCGTCGACCACCGCCTGGTAGAGGGACGCCTGCTCCCGGGTGAGGTTGCAGAGCACCTCCATCTCCAGCTTCTCCGGCAGGTCGGTGATGATCGACCGGTCGGTCTTCACCCGGCGCAGCACGAACGGGCCGGTGATCCGGCGCAGCCGGGCCGCCGCGTCGTCGTCGCCGTGCCGCTCGATCGGTTCGGCGTACCGCTTCTTGAAGGCGGTCGCGGCGCCGAGCAGGCCGGGGTTGGCGAACTCCATGATCGACCAGAGGTCGGCGAGGCGGTTCTCCACCGGGGTACCGGTGACCGCCACCCGGTGCCGGGCGGGCAGTGACCGGACCGCGGCGGCCTGCCGGGTCGCGGCATTCTTGATCGACTGCGCCTCGTCCACCACGATCCGGTGCCAGTCGACCTCGGCCAGCGCGGCGGCGTCCCGGGCCGCCAGCGAGTAGGTGGTGAGCACCAGGTCCGCCTCCCGCACCGCCGCGGCGAACTTCGCCCCGCGCGGCCGTTCCGCGCCATGGTGTACGTGCACCCGCAGCTCCGGGGTGAACCGGGCCGCCTCGCGCTGCCAGTTGCCGACCAGCGACATCGGGCAGACCAGCAGGGTCGGACCGGCGTCCGGCGGGTCACCGGCGAGCAGCGCGAGCATCATGATGGTCTTGCCCAGCCCCATGTCGTCGGCGAGGATGCCGCCGAGGCCGAGCGACTGGAGGAAGGCCAACCAGGCCAGCCCGCGCTGCTGGTACGGCCGCAGCGTCCCCCGGAACGACTCGGGCGCGTCCCGGAGTGTGAGGTGCCGCTCGGCCTGGCCGGCGAGCAGGTCTCCGAGCGGGCCGTCGGCGCTGACCCCGAGCACCGGCAGCGCCGCCGGATCGTCCTGCGTCGCCAGCCCCAGCCGGAGCAGGTCGCCCACGGTCAGCTCACCACCCGCGCGGAGCAGCTTGAGCCCGGCGGCGAGCCGCTTCGCGTCCAGCTCCACCCACTGGCCACGCAGCCGGACCAGCGGTGTCTTCAGTTTGGCCAGCGCCCGCAGCTCGGCGGCGGAGAGCGGCTGGTCGCCGAGCGCCAGCTCCCACCGGTAGTCGACCAGCGCCTCCATGCCCAGCGCGCTACGCGAGGCGACCGTCCCCGGCGCGGTACGGGTCTTGGCCTGCAACCGGGCCCCGAGCCGGGCACCCGGCCGCTGCCACCAGGAGGGGAGCAGCACCCCGAACCCGGCGGCGTGCAGCACCGGCGCCCCGTCCCGGAGGAACCGGTGCGCCCCCTCGGTGTCCAGCTCCAACGCCTCCGGCGCGGCTGTCCGCAGCGCGTCGTCCAGCTCCGGCCAGAGCCGGCTCGCCCGGCCCAGCTCGGTCAGCAGGGTCTCCTGTGGGGCGGCCAGGTGCCGGGCCAGCGCCCGCAGGTCGCCCCGGGCCGCCCAGATCCGGTCCGCCCCGACCACCAGGCTCGGCTCGTCGGCCGCCTGGAGCGCGAACTCCACCCGCCAGCGCTGCGCCGCCCCGCCCGCCCCGGCCAGCCCCTCGGCCTCGGTCAGCTCGTCCGCCTCGGTCAGCCCGGTCAGCCCCTCGGCCTCGGTCGGCTCGTCCGCCTCGGTCGACTCGTCCGCCTCGGTCGGTGCCACGTCGATGTCGACCGGCGCGGGTGGCTCGACGAGCCGGAAGCAGGCCCGCACCGAGCTACCAGCGGCATCCCGCTGCCAGGCGCGCAGTTCGCCGTCCAGCCCGGCCAGTGCCTCCGGTGCCGCGGTGAAGTCCCGCTGCCGCCCGGTCAGCGCCCGGAGCCAGGCCCGTACGGCAACGTCGGCGGCGCCGGCCCGAGCGGCCCCGATCAGCCGTACCCCCTCCAGGGCCGTCCGGGCGGCGGCGTCGGTGAGCGCGTCCAGGGCGTCCACGACGGTGGCCGCCGCCGAGCCGCTCGCGCCGGGAGCGTCGCCGGGCTGGACCGCTCCCGACCCGGTGCCGTCGTCCGGTCGGGTGGGTGCCGGCCCGCTGGTGTCGTCCGGTGCGGCGGCCCCGGCCGCGGGCGGGTCGAGCGCGGCGCGGGCCGCCGGGGGCAGCGCCATGGTCAACGCGCGGGCCCAGCCGGCGTCGGCCCCGGTCAGCAGCGGTCGCCACACCGCCCGGGCCGAGCCGACCGAGCCGGTTGAACGGCCGGAGCGATCGGAGCCGCGTGGGCTGCGGGAGCCGGCCGGAGCGCCGGGGCGGGCCGGGCTGTCCTCGGAGAAGGTGCTGGCGCCGCCGGGGGTGGTCGGTGCGGAGAGGCCGGGCAGGATCCGGCCCCGCCGGACCAGCTCGACCGCGAACTCGGCGAGCCCGGCGAGGTGGCGCAGCGACCCGCCCCGGACCGCCGGGCCCGACCCGTCGGGTTCCCGGTCGGCAGACTGCTCCGCGGCGGTCGTCCGGCGGGCGGGCGAGGGCCGGCGGGCGGGCCGTTCCGGGCCAGCGGGCGCCCCCCGACCGCCAAGCGGCTCACTCTCGCCGAAGGCGAGCAGCACCGGCAGCGCGTGGTCGGCGTCGTACTCCAGCACCGGCACCCGCCACGGCGCCAGACCGACCGGGCCGCGGCCCGGCTCGACCGGCTCGGTCCGGACCAGCTCCGCCGAGTCGACAGGTGCGCCGGCCCGGGTGGGTAGGGCGAGCAGGGCACCGCCGGTGGTCGCCTTCGCGGCCAGTTCGCCGAGCGCACCGGCCAGCCCGGCATGTCCCGCCGCGAACGGGTGCGGCCGGTGCCGGGGCGGGCGGCCGGGCCGGCGTGGCGGCCGGACGGGCAGTGTGGAGTCCTCCCCCCACACCGCGAGCCGACCGCCGGCCAGCCAGAGGGCGTGGACGACCAGCACGCACAGGTCCCTTCTCGGCCGTGGGTCAGCGGGCGGATCCCTTTCTAGCACCCCGTCCGGCACCGCCGCCGTTCCCCGTGCCGGCATTCGGCTACGGATCGACGCCGTACAGCGGGGTGATGGCCGCCGCACACCGCTCCAGGAGTTCCCGCTCGGCCGCGCCGAACGCGGCGAGGTGCTCGCTCTCCAGGTCGAGCGTGCCGAGTACGGCGCCGGTGCGCGGGTGCAGCACCGGCACGACCATCTCGGAGCGGGTGGTGCCGAACACGGTGCGGTAGCGCGGGTCAGCGGTCACGTCGTCGACCACCACGCTGCGGCCGGTCGCCACGGCCGTGCCGGTCAGCCCGCTGTCCGGGGAAAACGTCGGGTACGCCGGCTCACCCGGTCCGGAATAGCCGAGGATCCGCACCTCGGTTCCGGTCACCCGGTACACCCCGACCCACCGGTGCCCGGTCTGGCTCCGTACGGCGGCGGCGATCTGGGCACTCCGGCGCCCCGCGTCGTCGTCGGCGACCGCCGTGCCGGTGATCCCGTCGGGTCCGCCGGCACCGGTGGCGCCATCTCCGTCGGCGAGGGAGGCGACGACCGCGGTCAGTTCGTCTGGCGTCATTCCGGCAGAGTATGGGCTCGACCGCCCTGGCAGAGCGAATATCCGCGACCGCCGGGCGGTAGTTCCTGGCGATTTTCGGCCTTACCCCAGTCACGAATCGAACAGTTCCGCCCCGGCGGCCGTACTAACGGAGAAGATGACGACAGGCATGGATGCGTCGGCATCACGAGCGAGGCGGTGAGCATGGACTTCCCCATCGTGAAGCGGGCCACGCCAGGGCGCTACCTGCTGCGCGGGCTGATCTCCTGCGGGCCCTGCGACGAACTGCTGATCCCGTCCTTCTCGTCGAGCGGGCGCCGCTACTACGGCTGCCCCCGGCGGCAGTGCCCCCGCCCCTGGATCCCGGCTGAGCAGGCCGAGCAGGCCGTCTGGGCGCACGTCGCGGCGACGTACGGGGACGCGGCCCGGGACCTGCCGCAGGACCGGCGGCAGGCGCTGCTGACCGCCGTACTGGCCCGGGTCAGCATCGGGGTACGGGTCGCCGATCTGCACTACCAGTGGCGGTGACCGGCCGGGTACGCCGATCCGCTGCGCCGGGGCGGATCCGGCGGCAGGATGACCACATGGAGGCCACCACGGAGATTCCGCTGGTCGGCGGCGTGGGTGACGGCGGCAGCGTGATCGTCGACCTCGACGTGCACGGCCGCCCGCCGCTCACCCACCACCACCTGATCGACGGCGGACTCGCCCGGGCCGAGATCTACGAACTGGAGGCGGTAGTCGGCGAGGGGCCGCCCTGGCTGTACCGGTGGCGCGGGCCGGCCCCGTCCTGAGCCGGTTCCGGCCCGCCGAGGACGCTTCCGGCCCCGCCGAGGACGGTCCCGACCCCGCCCGCGTCGGCGAGTCCGCTACTTGCCCCGGAACACCCGGACCGTGGCGATGCCGCCCAGGGCCAGCGCACCGAGCAGGACCGCCCAGATGACCGTGGTGTTCAGGCCGGTGCCGAACTCCGCGTTCGCCTTCGCGTTGGCGGCCAGCGAGTTGTCCTGCGGGACGGGCACCACCACCGGGGGAAGCTCGGCGTAGCGCACCAGGCCGGTGCTCTCCAGCAGGGTCATGTGGGTCTGCACGAAGCCGTTGGCCTGCTCGGCGAGCGTGCGTACGGTCTCGTTCCGGGTCCCGGCCCGGACCGCCCCGATGACCGGGAAGATCGCGCCGTGCGCCGCCCGCAGCCGGTCCACGAAGATCCGGTCGAACCGCGCCCCGGAGGCGTTGGTCATCTCGTCGAGCCAGCCCTTCTGCTGGGCCGTCGGGTCGGTGGGCAACTGGACGCCGAGCTTGTTCGCCGCCTCGACGGTGAGCTGGTCCAGCTCCACGTGCTGCTTGGCGATCTCGGCCCCGATCTCCCGGACCCGGGCACTGTCACCCTTCTCGGCCGCCATCTGCCCGGCCGGCATCTCCCAGAGCCCGGCCAGCCGTACCCCGCTGAGCAGTGCCATGTCGGCGGCGCCGAGCTGGGTCGGCCCGGCCGGTGCGGCGATCGCCGCCCCGGGCAGCACGAGCAGCCCGACGACCAGGCCAGCCAGCAGAGCAGCCGTCCGGCGCATTGCCTTTACCGCAGATCGGGCCGTGGCCACGTACTCAACCTCCCAGAAAGCGGCGCCAGAGTGGCAATGGAGTTGTCGGCCAGGACGGTATTGCGGTGCGCGCTTATGAGTCAATCTCGGATGCCCGAGGAGAGCGAAGCTTAGGCCACATTTAAAGGAAACCTATACCGGCGGGTAGCGCCGACCCCGGTGGCGGCGGAGCCACGGGTACGAAAGTACCTGCGGTTCTGGTTCGGGAGTTCGGGACGCCGGTCGGTGCGCTCGGCGATCGGCCGGCGCACCGGGATTCGGGCCGATCCGCGGCACACCGGGATTCGGGCCGGTCGACCACGATCGGCGACCCGGCGTTGACAGCAGGTGAGACCTCGGGCGAGGTGGAGACGGATCGGTGGTGGGCGCGGCAGGTTTCGAACCTGCGACCCCTCGCTTGTAAGGCGAGTGCTCTCCCACTGAGCTACGCGCCCGGAGCGCCTGACGGCCTACCGGCGGCGGCAAGCTTACCCTGCCGCCCCGGCACCCGCTCCACCCAGTTCGCCGATCCGGGTGTCCGCGACGGCGGCCGCCCCGCCCCGCCCCGCTCGGCTCCGGTGCCGGGCTCAGGCGCGCGCCGCGGCCAGGGCCTTGCGCCAACCCGCCTGGTCGCGCGGCTCACCGGGTCCGTTGCACTCGGCGAAGCGCACCGTACCGGTTTTGTCGATCACGAAGGTGCCCCGGTCGGCGAACCCCGCGGTCTCGTTGAAGACGCCGTACGCCTTCGCCACCGCCCCGTGCGGCCAGAAGTCGGCCAGCATCGGGAACTGGTAGCCCTCCCGGTCGGCCCAGACCTTGTGCGCGTACACCGAGTCGACGCTGACCGTCAGCACCTGCACGTCGTCGTTCTGGTATTCGTCGAGGTTGTCCCGCAGCTCGCCCAGCTCACCCTGGCAGGTGCCGGTGAACGCCAGCGGATAGAAGACGAGCAGCACGGCTCGCCGCCCCCGGAAGTCGGACAGGCGTACCTGCTGGTTGTTCTGGTCCTTCAACACGAAGTCCGGCGCTGGCGCGCCAACCTCGATCGGCATCCGGCTCCCTTCCTACTTCCTGCCCTTGGCGCCACGGCGGAGGACCAGTCGCGCGCCGCTCCAGTCCTTGCCGGCGTTGACGGTCGACGTCTGCTGGAGGCCGGCGGTGACCGCCGTCTCGCTGATCTCGCTCGGCTCGACGTGGCCGTCCCGCCCGGCCTTTGGCGTCAGCAGCCACACCACGCCGTTGTCAGCCAGCGGGCCGAGGGCGTCGACGAGCATCTCGAACAGGTCACCGTCGCCGTCCCGGTACCAGAGCAGCACCGAGTCCACGACCTCGTCGGTGTCCTCGTCTACCAGCTCTCCGCAGCGATCGGTCAGGGCGTCCCGGAGATCCTGGTCGACGTCGTCGTCGTAGCCCATCTCCATGACGACCATCCCCGGCTCGATGCCGAACCGGTCCGCCAGACTCCGTACGCCGTCGGCGGCCTGACCAGCGGTCGCGCTCACTGTCACGTGCCTCCTCATCTCCACTGCCAGCGGCATCCGTGCGACGCCGATGACGCAAAGTCCACACAGTTGTCCCGCCGCGCGCAAGTGGCGCACCGAGTCGAAGGGAATTTACCGTGCCAGCAGCGTTCGGGCACCCTGGGTAATGGCCTCTTCGGAGACCAGTACGTGACGGGCGGCCGGACCCAACGGGACAAAGGTATCGATAGAAGCTACCCTACGGGCAGATCCGACAAAACCGGCATCGACCAGTGCCGCCACCACTCCCTCGCCGACCCCGCCGGACCGGCGTGTCTCGTCCACGACCAGCACCCGGCCGGTCGCCTGGGCCTCCCGGATGATGTCCGCCACCGGCAGCGGAGCCAGCCAGCGGAGATCCAGCACCCGGACGCCGACATCCTCCTCGGCCAGCTTCGCGGCGGCCCGCAGCGACATCCGAACACCATTACCGAACGTGATGATCGTGACGTCCTCCGCCGAGCCGACGCCGTACACCCGGCCCCGGCCGATCGGCACGTGGCTGGCCGTCCAGCCGCCCGGGCCGAGGTAGGGGGCGAGCCACTCCCCGTCGCCCTCGGCGTGCAGGTCCCGGGTGTGGTAGAGCGCGATCGGCTCCAGGAAGACGCAGACGCTGCCGTCGACCGCCGCGCTGGCCAGGCAGGAGCGCAGCATCGGGGCGGCGTCGTCGGCCCGGGCCGGCACCGCGAGCACCAGCCCCGGAACGTCCCGGAGTACGGCCAGCGAGTTGTCGTTGTGGAAGTGCCCGCCGAACCCGTCCTGGTACGCCAGCCCGGCGATCCGGGCCACCATCGGATTGCGGTAGGCGCCCCGGGAGAAGTACTGCATCGTCGCCGCCTCGCCCCGGAGCTGGTCCTCGGCGTTGTGCAGGTACGCCAGGTACTGGATCTCGGGCACCGGCAGCATCCCGCTCAGCCCGGCGCCGAGACCGAGCCCGAGGATCGAGGTCTCGTCCAGCAGCGTGTCGAAGACCCGGGGGGCACCGAACCGCTCCCGCAGGCCCTTGGTGACCCCGTACACCCCGCCCTTGGCCGCCACGTCCTCGCCGAAGACCGTCATGCTCGGATAGTCGAGCAGCCCGTCGGCGAGCGCGGCGTTGATGGTCTGGGCCAGGGTGAGCGGGCCGGCCTGCTCCGGCAGCTTGCCCTCGAAGGCGGCGCCGCGGGCGGCGGCGCCCGGCCCGGCGGCCCGGCCGGCGGCGTCGGTGATCGCCCGGGCGACCCGGACCGGGCGCCTCGGCGCCAACGGCGCCACGATGTCCGCCGCGCTGTCCAGCTTGCGCTCGCCGAGCACCTCCTCGGCGACCTTGCGGACCTGCCAGCCGACCTCGTCGTAGCGGGCGATCAGCTCCTCGGGCGTGCCCAGACCGGCCTCGGCGAGCAGCCGGGCGGTGGCCACCACCGGATCCCGGGCCACGTCCCGGGCGATCTCGGCGGCGCTCCGGTACGCGATCTCGGCGTCCGCCCCGGCGTGTCCCATCAGCCGCACCGTGGACAGGTGCAGTACGGCGGGCCGGCGGTGCCGGCGTACCCAGGCGGCCGCCTCGACCGCCACGTCGTACGTCTCGACCAGGTCGCAGCCGTCCGCCGAGAAGTACCGGATCCCCGGCTTGGCCCGCAGCGCCTGCGCCACCCAGCCGTCCGGCGACTTCACGCTGATGCCGAGCCCGTTGTCCTCGCAGACGAAGAGCACCGGGATGCGCAGTCCGGTGTGGTCGCACCAGCCGGCGGTGTTGAACGCGGCGACGGCGGTGGCGTGGTTGACCGAGGCGTCGCCGAACGAGCAGACCACGATGGCGTCGCTCGGCCAGGCCGACTCGGCCTCGCCGCGCTGCCAGGTCGCGCCGCCGGCCGCCCGTCGCCCGGTCGGCCGCCCCCGGCCGTCACCGAGCCGGCGCAGCCGTTCGATGGCGAAGCCGATCCCGACCGCCCGGGGCAGGTGCGAGGCGATGGTGGAGGTGGTCGGTACCACCGCGACGGCCGCGTTGCCGAAGACCTTGTGCCGGCCACCGGCGATCGGCTCGTCGGCGGAGGCCACCACCCCGCGCAGCACGTCCCGGGCGGCGTCGAGGACCGCCTCGGGTGCGGCGGCCCCGTCGTCGTCCCCACGGTCGCCGGAGTTGCCGTTGCCGTCCTGACCGCGCATCGCCTCGGCCACCCGTTCGGCGACCCCGACCCGGTGCGCCGCACCGCCGGCCTGCTCGGCCCGCGCGGCGGAGCCCTCGGCCTCGGCCTGGGCGACCCGGGCGCAGTAGAACGCGCCGGACCGGTAGTGCAGCAGGGCCGGATCGGTCGGCCGGACCGCGAGCGCCACCGCGGCGTTGCCCTCGTGTCCGGAGGAGCCGATGGTGTAGAACCCCTCGCCGAAGCTACGCAGCCAGCGAGCCGCGAGATCAAGATGCCGGCTGACCAGTTGGGCGTCGAACAGTTCCAGGGCCGTCCGGCCGTCGAGCGTGCCGCCGTCCCGGACCGGCTCGGCGGCCGTGCGCCCGGGCGCCGACACCTCGATGGCGCCGACCGCCTCCCGGAACCGTTCGTCGAGATCTTGGGGGGTGGTCACGTCCGACAGCATTACCGACGCCGGCCACCCGTGACCACTCAGACACGTCACAACCGCCCGTGGCGTCCGCGACGCCCCGCGCGGTCCGCCGGGCGCACCCCGCCCAAAGCCGGACCCTTGCGGTACGCGGGAGACGCCCTAAACTGAAAGTTCAGAACTTCTTGAATGTTCGAACAGGATAGGCGGTATCGGTGACCGAACTCTCCCCGGAACGGCGCTATGCGGAGGAGGCGGCCGTCGTCCTCGCCGGGATGGGCCTGACCCCGGCGTACGGCAAGCTGCTCGGCTGGCTGCTGATCTGCGACCCGCCGCACCAGACCAGCGGTGAGCTGGCCGCCGCGCTCGACCTGTCGAAGGGTTCGGTGAGCACCGGGATGCGGCTGCTGGAGCGCAGCGGCTTCGTCCGGCGGGTGCCGATCCCCGGGCGGCGCGGCCACGCCTACGAGGTCGCGCCGGACGCGATCATCCACACCGTCGTCCAGCCGTTGAAGTTCCGGGTGTTCCGCGAGCTGATGGACCGGGGCGTGGACCTCGCCGGTGGCCAGGACTCCCCGCGGGCCGACCGGGTCCGGATCACCCGTGACTTCTACGCCTACGTCGAGCGGGAGGTGCCCGCCCTGGTCGAACGCTTCAAGGCCGAACACCTCGGGAAAGGAGAGGCCGATGGCTGACCCGGCCATCAGCACCGAGCAACTCGTCAAGCGGTACGGCCGCAGTCGTGGCCTGGCCGGGCTGGACCTGCGGGTCGAAACCGGCGAGGTGTACGGCTTCCTCGGGCCGAACGGGTCCGGCAAGTCCACCACCATCCGGCTGCTGCTGGACCTGATCCGCCCGACCAGCGGCCGGGTGAGCGTGCTCGGCCAGGACCCGCGCCGGCACGGGGTGGCGCTGCGGCGCCGGATCGGCTACCTGGCCGGCGACTTCGTCGTCGACGGCCGGCAGACCGGCCGGGAACTCCTCGGCTACCTGGCCCAGCTGCGCGGCGGGGTGCCGCGCGGCCGGATCGAGGAGCTGGCCGAGCGGCTCGACCTCGACCTCGGCCGGCGCATCCGCAGCCTCTCCAAGGGCAACCGGCAGAAGGTCGGGGTGGTGCAGGCGTTCATGCACTCCCCCGAACTGCTGATCCTCGACGAGCCGACCAGCGGGCTCGACCCGTTCCTGCAACAGGAGTTCGTCGCGCTGGTCCGCGAGGCCCGGGCGGCCGGGCAGACCGTCTTCATGTCCTCGCACGTGATGAGCGAGGTGCAGCAGACCGCCGACCGGGTCGGCATCGTCCGCCAGGGCCGGCTGGTCACCGTCGAACGCGTGGAGGAGCTGCGCGAACGGGCGGTCCGCCGGGTCGAGATCTCCTTCGACGACCCGGTCGAGCTGGCCGAGTTCGCCGAGCTGCCCGGGGTCAGCGACGCGACCCTGGAGCGCGGCACCCTGCGCTGCCGGCTGGCCGGCCGAGCCGACGCGCTGGTCAAGGCCGCCGGTCGGCACTCGGTGCTGAGCCTGCTCTCCGAGGAACCCGACCTGGAGGAGCTGTTCTTCGACTACTACGCGACCGGGGAGGTCGAGCATGCTGCCGGGTAACCCGTTCGGCAAGGCCCTCTTCGACGCCCGGCGTTCGCTGCTCGGCTGGACCCTGGCAATCGTCGGCGTGGCCGCCGTGTACGCGGCGTTCTGGCCGACCATGCAGGCCCCGGAGATGCAGGAGGCGCTGGCGGCGTACCCGGAGGGGCTGCTGGAGGCGTTCAACTACAGCGACCTGACCAGCGCGGCCGGCTATCTCGGCAGCGCCGTCTACGGGCTGCTGGTGCCGCTGCTGGTCACCGTCTTCGCCATCACCGCCGGCACCCGGGCGGTGGCCGGCGACGAGGAGGCCGGCACCCTCGACCTGGTACTCGCGCATCCGGTCGGGCGGGTCCGGCTCGCGATGCAGCGGTTCGCCGCGCTGCTGGTCGGGCTGGCGGTGATCGCCGTACTGCTCTGGCTGGCGATGCTGGCGCTGGCCGGGCCGGCCCAGTTCGACGGGGTGGGTGCGGGCGAGTTCGCCGCGGTCAACCTCCAGCTCGCCCTGCTCGGCGCCACCTTCGGCGCGCTGGCGTACGCGGTCGGCGCGGCGACCGGCCGCCGGGCCGTCGCGCTCGGCGTCAGCGCCGGGGTGGCCGTGCTGGCGTACCTGGCGAATTCCGTGTCGCCGCAGGTCGAGGGGTTGGAGTGGGGGGCCGAACTCTCCCCGTTCCACTGGTATCTGGGCGGTCAGCCGCTGGTGCACGGGGTGCAGGCCGGCGATGCGCTGCTCCTGCTCGGCACCTCGGCGTTGCTGGTCGCCGTCGGCACCTGGGCGTTCACCCGACGGGACGTCGCAGTCTGAACCGGGCAACCCGCCCCCTTCCTTCACTTCTTGTTCGACCGGGCGTTATCGGGACGATCGGCCCGATGAACCGCTGCTCGCCAGGCTGCTCAGAGCCTGTCCACCGGATCTTGGGAGATCTCGATGGCTCTGTCCCGCCGTACCCTCCTGCTCACCGGCGCCGCGGTCGGGGCCGCCGGCGCGGTGACCGGCCTGCCCAGCGCGGCCGCCGCCGCCCGGCCGCTGGCCGCCGACCCCTTCACCCTCGGCGTCGCCTCCGGCGACCCGGACTCCGACGGCTTCGTGCTCTGGACCCGGCTCGCGCCGACCCCGCTGGCCTCCGACGGCCTGGGCGGCATGCCGAACCGGGTCGTGCCGGTGCGCTGGGAACTCGCCGCCGACGAGCGGTTCCGGCACGTGGTACGCCGGGGCACGGCGGCGGCCCGCCCGCAGTCCGGGCACACCGTGCACGTCGAACTGAACGGGTTGCAGCCGGGACGCGAGTACTTCTACCGGTTCCACGCCGAGCGGCACACCTCGCCGGTCGGCCGGACCCGTACCGCCCCGGCGGCCTGGGCCCTGGGCGGCGCCCTGACGATGGCCTTCGCCTCCTGCTCGCAGTTCGAGCACGGCTACTTCACCGCCTACCGGCGGCTCGCCGAGGAGCACCCGGACCTGGTCCTGCACCTCGGCGACTACCAGTACGAGTACACCAAGGACACGTACAACATCCCGGGCGGCAACCCGCGCGACCACGAGGGGCCGGAGACCGTCACCCTGGCGAACTACCGGCAGCGGCACGCGCAGTACAAGTCCGACCCGGACCTCCAGGCCGCGCACCAGGTCGCGCCCTGGGTCGTGGTCTGGGACGACCACGAGCTGGACAACAACTGGGCCGACGAGATCCACGAGCGGCCCGACATCCCGCAGCCGGACTTCCTGGCCCGCCGGGCGGCGGCGTTCCAGGCGTACTACGAGAACATGCCGCTACGCCGCACCTCGATCCCGAACGGCATCGACATGCAGCTCTACCGGCGGATCCGCTGGGGGCGGCTGGCCAACTTCCACATGCTCGACACCCGGCAGTACCGGGACGACCAGGCCTGCGGCGACGGTACGAAGGACTGCCCGGCGGCGCTCGACCCGGCCCGCTCGATCACCGGCGCCGAGCAGGAGCGCTGGCTGATCGACGGGTTCCGCCGCTCCGACGCCCGCTGGGACGTCCTCGGCCAGCAGGTCTTCTTCGGCCAGCGGGACACCGACGCCGGCCCGGCGAAGTTCACCTCGATGGACAGTTGGGACGGGTACGTCGGCTCCCGGGACCGGATCACCCGGGGCTGGGTGGAGGCGAAGGTCCGCAACGCCATCGTGCTCACCGGTGACGTGCACGCGCACTGGGCCACCGACCTCAAGCTCGACTACGACGACCCGACCTCGCGGACGGTCGGCAGCGAGCTGGTCTGCTCGTCGATCACCTCGGGCGGCAACGGCGCCGACTCGGTGACCGGCAGCCACCCGTACTTCCCGCACAACCCGCACCTGAAGTTCCACAACAACCAGCGCGGCTACGTGCTGACCCGGTTCACCGAGCGGGAGTTGCGAGCCGACTTCAAGGTGCTGCCGCACGTCACCACGCCGGGCGCGCCGGCGTACACCCGGGCGTCGTTCGTGGTCTCCGACCGGGTGCCGGGGCTGCACCAGACGTACGACCGGCCGGTCGACCCGGCCACCGCCACCGCCCGGTCCCTGGGCGACCAGGCGGCGGAGACCGCGGCAAGGGAGAACCTGCGGCCCTGAGGCCGCACCGCACCGCATCGACGGAGATGGTCCCGCCGGGTAGACCCGGTTCCTGGCCGGCCCGGTTCGGGTCCGGGCCGGCCAGGGCCGCCTACTCGCCGCGCCGGCCGGCCCACGTGGGTGCCGGTGCGCTACTCGCGATCCGGGGCGTGCCCGCGCGACGCGCGCGTGGCTGGCCTACTCGCGCCAGCCGAGCAGTTCGACCCCCTTGGCCAGTTCCACCCGCAGCCCGGTGACGATCTCCCGGGAGCCGCCCGGCGGCAGCTCCACCCGCCAGATCAGCTCACCGAGCGCCGCCCGCTCGTCCGGCGGCGGGTCGAGCCGCAGCTCCCGGACCGTGATCCCGTCGCTCTGCGAGACCGGAAGCTGGTCACGCACCGTCAACCGGGCCGGCCGGGGCGTGTGGTTGGCCAGGGTGATCCGGTACTCGACCTCCCGGCGCCGGGTCGAGCCCAGGGTGGCCTTGGTGTCGCTGCGCCGCACCAGCTCCCGCTTCACCCGGATCCGGTCGTCGAGCCCGAGCGCCACCTCGACCTCCTCGCCCGGCGCCCAGGTCGGCAGCGTCGTGCCGCCGACGAAGTCGCCGCCGTGGAACACCGACGCCGGCCCGGGCAGCAGGGTGTGTTCGGAGCCGTTGACGGCGGTGGCCCGCAGGTGCACCCCGGGGGTACGCACCGGCGCGGTGACGTGGTCGAGCCGGGCCGCCAGTTCCAGTACGGCGACGACGGCCCGGTGTGCGCCCCCGTCCGCCGGTACGGCCACCGGGCGGGCCGGCTCGTAGGTGGCGGCCTGCGCCCCCTGGGTGAGGGTGGCGGTGGGCTGCGCCACCGGCGCGGGCGGGCGGGGAGCGGCGCCGAACGACTGCGCCTTGCCGGCGGCGCCCGGTGCCGGCATCCCGCCGGGCGGCAGCGGCCCGCCGGCCGCCCTCGCCCGGACCGGCCCGCCGCCCCAGCCGCCCTCCTGCTCCATCCAGACCGTCGGCTCCGCCTGGCGCAGATACCACGGTTCCAGCTCCGGCAGCTCGGTGCCGGTCGCCGGGCGGGCGGTGGAGAGCAGCAGCGCACACTCCGGCCAGTCCTCGCCGGTCCGCTGGCTGACCAGCCCGAACCAGGTGAGCGTCAGGGTCTCGTCGACCAGCCGCAGGTCGTACGAGGAGGTCCAGCCCGCGCCCTCCACCACGTACGACAGCTCAAGCTGGACCTCGGCGGACGGCTCCGGCGCGGTCGGCTCGTCGTGGGTGTCCGGCTCGATCCGCAGGGTCACCTCGGCGGCCAGCCGGTCCGGCGACCGCCGGCCGGACAGCGCGGCGATCTCCCGCTCGACCGCGGCCAGCCGTTCCCGGGCCTCCTCCTGGCGGCGGGCCAGCTCCCGCCGCCGGGCCTGGCTGGCGGCGGTCTGCTCGGCCACCGAGTCGGTGAAGCCGGCGACGTCACCCGGGGTGGCCTCGCCGGCGGCGAGCGCCCGGGCGTAGCTGGCACCGGCCCGCTGGGTGAGCAGCGCCAGGAAGTCGGCGCGCTGCCCCTCGACGGCTTCGGCGTCGGCCAGCTCGGCCAGCTCGGCGGTGATGCCGCGACGCCGCTGCGCGAGTTCGGCGGCGGTCCCCTCGGTGGCCCGGGGCAGCACCTCGGTCGACACGTCCACCCCGAGTACGGTCGCCGGCCCGCGCCCGCCAACCCGCAGCGAGTCGCGGAGCAGGCCGAGCGGCAGTGGCCCGATCCGGACCCGGTGCTCCCCGGGTGGCAGCCGCAGATCTGTCCGGCGGGTCACCCGGGCCCGGTCCGGATAGACCGTCACGGCGACGATCGGCGCGTCGATTCGGGATGGCGTCATTCGCGCGAGGTTACCGATCCGCCGCCACACCGGGGCGCCTGGAAGTGCCCTACCGGCACCCGGGGAGCTGTGGTCAGCCGGGCAGGAAGGAGAACCGGACCTGGCGGGTGCTGTTGTCGCCGTTCGGGTCGACCAGGCAGATCGACTGCCAGGTGCCGAGCGCGAGCCGGCCGTCCAGCACCGGCAGCGTGGCGTACGGCGGCAGGAAGGCGGGCAGGACGTGGTCCCGGCCGTGCCCCGGCGAACCGTGCCGGTGCCGCCAGCGGTCGTCGGTCGGGAGCAGCTCGTCCAGCGCGGTCAGCAGGTCGTCGTCGGAACCGGCTCCGGTCTCGATGATCGCCAGGCCGGCGGTGGCGTGCGGCACGAAGACGTGCAGCAGCCCATCGCCCCGACCGGAGAGGAACTGCTCGGCCTCCCGGGTGATGTCCCGGACCACGGGGCGGGATCCGGTCCGAATGGTGATCACCTCACTCTGCATCCCCCCAGTCTTCCCGACCGCCGAACCGATCTTGAATCTCCGGGGCGAAGAACGCCGCGTTGCCGGAAAGTTACCGCCTGGTACCTGTGTCGCGCATCGCCTCTACCGGGTCTAGACGTGACGGAGCCAGGCATGAGGGGGCAGGATGGCGCTAGAGACCTATCCCACACACAACCTAGGGAACGCCTGTGGCCACGGAACGCAAGCGCCCGGTGATCAGCGACGGCCTGCCGAGCCAGCTTCCGGACATCGACCCCGAAGAAACCAGCGAGTGGGTCGAGTCACTCGACGGTGTCATCGACGAGCGCGGCGCCAAACGCGCCCGCTACGTCATGCTGCGCCTGCTGGAGCGGGCCAGGGAGCGCCAGGTCGGGGTGCCGCCCCTGACCACCACCGACTACATCAACACCATCCCGCCGGAGCAGGAACCCTGGTTCCCGGGGGACGAGCACATCGAGCGGCGGATCCGGGCGTACATCCGGTGGAACGCCGCGATGCTGGTGCACCGGGCGCAGCGACCGGAGATCGGCGTCGGTGGGCACATCTCCACCTACGCCAGCTCGGCGTCGCTCTACGAGGTCGGGTTCAACCACTTCTTCCGGGGCAAGAACCACCCGGGCGGAGGCGACCAGATCTTCTACCAGGGCCACGGCTCCCCCGGCATGTACGCCCGGGCGTTCATGGAGGGGCGGCTGACCGAGGACCAGCTCGACGGCTTCCGGCAGGAGCTGTCGCACCCGGGCGGCGGGCTGCCGTCGTACCCGCACCCGCGGCTGATGCCGGACTTCTGGGAGTTCCCGACCGTCTCGATGGGGCTCGGCGGGATCAACGCGATCTACCAGGCCCGGTTCAACCGCTACCTGCAGCACCGGGGCATCAAGGACACCTCCGACCAGCACGTATGGGCGTTCCTCGGCGACGGTGAGATGGACGAGGTGGAGTCGCTCGGCGCGATCGGCGCGGCCGCCCGCGAGGAGCTGGACAACCTCACCTTCGTGATCAACTGCAACCTGCAGCGGCTGGACGGGCCGGTGCGGGGCAACGGCAAGGTGATCCAGGAGCTGGAGGCGTTCTTCCGGGGCGCCGGCTGGAACGTGATCAAGGTGGTCTGGGGCCGGGAGTGGGACCCGCTGCTCGCCGCGGACACCGACGGCGCGCTGGTCAACCTGATGAACACCACGCCGGACGGCGACTACCAGACCTACAAGGCGGAGTCCGGGGCGTACGTCCGGGAGCACTTCTTCGGCCGTGACCCGCGTACCCGCAAGATGGTCGAGGGGCTCTCCGACGACGAGATCTGGAACCTCAAGCGGGGCGGGCACGACTACCGCAAGCTCTACGCGGCGTACCAGGCGGCGCTGAACCACACCGGTCAGCCCACCGTGATCCTGGCCAAGACGATCAAGGGTTGGACGCTGGGGTCGAGCTTCGAGGCCCGCAACGCCACACACCAGATGAAGAAGCTCACCCTGGACGACCTGAAGAGCTTCCGCGACCGCCTCTACCTGGACATCCCCGACTCGGCGTTGGAGAGCAACCCCTACCTGCCGCCGTACTACCACCCGGGCGAGAAGTCCGAGGAGATGGAGTACCTGCGTGAGCGGCGGCAGCAGCTCGGCGGCTACCTGCCGAGCCGGCGGACGGAGTGGGCGCCGCTGCCGGTGCCGGGCAAGGAGCGGTTCGCCGACGTCAAGAAGGGCTCCGGCAAGCAGAAGATCGCCACCACCATGGCGTTCGTCCGGCTGCTCAAGGACGTGATGAAGGACCGGGAGTTCGGCAAGCGGTTCGTGCCGATCATCCCGGACGAGGCGCGGACCTTCGGGATGGACTCGCTCTTCCCGACCCAGAAGATCTACTCGCCGCACGGCCAGAAGTACACCTCGGTGGACCGGGAGCTGTTCCTGTCGTACAAGGAGGCGATCACCGGGCAGATCCTGCACGAGGGGATCAACGAGGCGGGTTCGGTGGCCTCGTTCACCGCCGCCGGTTCGTCGTACGCCACGCACGGCGAGCCGATGATCCCGCTGTACATCTTCTACTCGATGTTCGGCTTCCAGCGCACCGGCGACGCGTTCTGGGCGGCGGCCGACCAGATGGCCCGGGGCTTCGTGCTCGGCGCCACCGCCGGCCGGACCACGCTCAACGGCGAGGGCCTGCAGCACGAGGACGGCCACTCGCACCTGATCGCCGCGACCAACCCGGCCGTGGTGGCGTACGACCCGGCGTTCGCGTTCGAGATCGCGCACATCTTCGAGAACGGCCTGCACCGGATGTACGGCGAGCGGCCGGAGAACGTCTTCTACTACCTGACCGTCTACAACGAGCCGATCCTCCAGCCGGTCGAGCCGGAGAACGTCGACGTGGAGGGGCTGCTCAAGGGGATCTACCGGTACTCGCCGGCTCCCCCGGTCGGCGGCACGGACGGCGGCGACGCGCCCCGGGCCAACATCCTCGCCTCCGGCACCGGGATGCAGTGGGCGCTGAAGGCCCAGCACCTGCTGGCCCAGGACTGGGGCGTGGCGGCCGACGTCTGGTCGGTCACCTCCTGGACGGAGCTGCGCCGGGACGCGGTGGAGTGCGAGGAGTACAACCTCCTGCACCCGGGCGACGAGCCCCGGGTGCCGTACGTCCAGCGCAAGCTGGCCGACGCCGACGGACCGGTGGTGGCGGTCAGCGACTGGATGCGCGCGGTACCCGACCTGATCTCGCGGTGGATCCCCGGCGACTACACCTCGCTCGGCACCGACGGTTTCGGGCTCTCGGACACCCGGCACGCGCTGCGCCGGCACTTCCACGTGGACGCCGAGTCGGTGACCGTCGCGACGCTGCGCCAGTTGGCGCGGCGCGGCGTGGTGCCGCCGTCGGTGCCGGCCGAGGCCGCGAAGAAGTACGCGATCGACGACATCGCGGCGGCCCCGGTGGGCGAGACCGGCGGGGACTCCTGACCGTCCACCGCTGATCCGCGACCCGGAGGGGCGGGACGTCGCCACCGCGACGACCCGCCCCTCAGCCGACGGTGGCCAACCCGGTGAGCCGGGCGAGCGAGCCCTCCAGGTCGGCACCGACCCGACGCATTCCCCAGCGCAGCAGCGCCCCGCTGACCGGGCCGGCGGGCCAGCGGACCATGATCAGGCGTACCGAGGTGCCGTCCTCCTCCGGTGCGAGTTCGACGTAGACCTCGGTGCGTGCCTCGGCCCGCGCGCCCGAGCCCTCGGCCCGCTCGCGCCACGCGATCAGGGTCGGCTCCTGATACGCGATCACCTCGGCGTCCAGCGCCCGGCCCGCCGCGTGTACCCGCTGACGGCGGCCGATCCCCTCCCCGGAGAGCACCTCCGCCTGGCGTACCCCGGCCAGCCAGCCCGGCAGGTGTTCAGCCCGCTGGACCAGGTCCCACACCGCCTCGATCGGTGCGGAGACCCGCGTGCTGCGTTCGATGAGCATCATCCTCAGTCGCCTCCATTGCGGACAACCCGTGACCATTGGCAGCTTATTCACGATTACGGACGAAACCGGACGATTGGCCGCCGACACGCCGGAAGAAACTACCGCCGTGGAATTCGCCGCCTCGGGCGCACCGGGACGGACGGCGGGGAAACCTGGTGGCGGGCCGCCCCGGGGGCGTGCGTAGGCTGGAGACCGTGACGGTACGCGTACGCTTTGCCCCTTCCCCGACTGGTATGTTCCACGTCGGCGGTGCCCGCTCGGCCCTACAGAACTGGATCTTCGCGAAGCAGCAGGGCGGCGTTTTCGTGCTGCGGATCGAGGACACCGACGCGGCCCGCAACCGGCCGGAATGGACCGAGGGGATCCTCTCCGCGCTGGACTGGATCGGGATCGCCCGGGGCAGCTACGAGGGACCGTACTTCCAGTCCGCGAACGCGGGCGAGCACCGCAACGCCGCGACCCGGCTGCACACCACCGGCCGGGCGTACTACTGCGACTGCACCCGGGAGGCGATCCAGGCCCGCACCGGCTCGCAGTACCAGGGCTACGACGGCTTCTGCCGGGACCGCGGCCTGGAGCCCGGGCCGGGGCGGGCGCTGCGGTTCCGTACCCCGGACGAGGGTGAGACCGTGGTGGTCGACCTGGTCCGCGGCGAGCCCACCTTCGAGAACAAGCTGATCGAGGACTTCGTGATCGCCCGGGGCGACGGCTCGGCGGTCTTCCTGCTGGCCAACGTCGTGGACGACCTCACCATGGGCATCACACACGTGATCCGGGCCGAGGAGCACCTGCCGAACACGCCCAAGCAGCAGCTCCTCTGGGACGCGCTCGGGGTCAAGCCGCCGATCTGGGCCCACGTGCCGGTGGTGGTCAACGAGAAGCGGCAGAAGCTCTCCAAGCGGCGCGACAAGGTGGCCCTGGAGGCGTACCGGGACGAGGGCTACCTCGCCGACGCGATGCGCAACTACCTGATGCTGCTCGGCTGGGCGCCCTCCGGCGACCGGGAGATCGTGCCGTGGTCGGTGATCGAGTCCGAGTTCCGGCTGGCCGAGGTGAACCCGTCACCGGCGTTCTTCGACGAGAAGAAGCTGCGGGCCTTCAACGGCGAATACATCCGGGCGCTGCCGGTCGACGAGTTCGTCGCGGCCTGCCAGCCCTGGCTGACCGGTACCGAGACCATCGCCCCGCCGCCCTGGCAGCCGGCCGAGTACGACCCGGCCGCGTTCGCCGCGGTGGCGCCGCTGGCCCAGACCCGGATCGCGGTACTCAGCGAGATCGTGCCGAACGTCGACTTCCTCTTCCTGGACTCGCCGCTGGTCGACGAGGCGGCCTGGGCGAAGAGCATGAAGGAGGGCTCCGCCGACCTGCTGGACGAGACGATCGCCGCCTTCGACGCCCTGCCGGAGTGGGCGGCGGAGCCGCTGAAGGCGACCCTGGAGGAGGTCGGCGCCCGCCGGGGGCTGAAGCTCGGCAAGGCGCAGGCGCCGGTCCGGGTGGCCGTGACGGGGCGCAGCGTCGGGCTGCCGCTCTTCGAGTCGCTGGCCGTACTCGGCCGGGAGCGCACCCTGACCCGACTCCGCGCGGCCCGGCTCCGACTGGTCTGACCGGCGGCCCGTTGACGCCGTCCGGACCACCGGCCGGGCACACCGGCGCGACGGTCAGTTCGCGGCACCGGATCGGCGCGAACTCCGGCGCCGGAGCAGCAGTCCGCCGGCCAGCGCGGCCAGCACGAGTACGGCACCGAGGACCCACGGCCACCACGCCGGTCCACCGGAGTCGGCGGCCGGGGTAGGTGTTCCGGCCGCGGCCGGCGGCGCGGTGGCCGGCGCCGAGCTGGCCGGGGTGACCGGGGTCGGCGCGGCGGCCGACGGCGAGGCGGTCGGGGTGGTCCCCACGGTGAGGGTGAACCGGACCTCCCCCTTGACCGGGTGCCCGTCGCCGGACGCGACCTGGTACTGGACGATGTAGAGCCCGGCGGCGCCCGGCCGGATCGGTACGGTCACCCGGGAGCCGGCGAAGGAGGGCTTTCCGGCCGCCGCGTCGACGTTGTCCGGGCCGGTTACCGTGACCCGCGTGGTGCCGGGGTCGAGCTTGTTCAGGAAGGTCAGCCGCACGCTGGCCGGCGCCTTGCCGAGCCGGGCGCCGTTGCGGGGATCGCTGCCGGTCAGCGAGTTGTGCGCGGCGGCGGGACCGGCCGGCAGCAGTACGCTCAACGCCACCAGAACGACGCTCAGCACCAGTGTTCCGACACGGGTGACCCGAGCCCCCATGATCGCCTCCGTCCCGCTACGATTTCGCCCAACTGATCAATGGCTCGCCACTTGGTCGACCCTAGATCGCAGATAGTTCCAATAACTGCTCGTTCAGGTGCAACCGAGCGGCGTTCTGCGGAGTCTTTGTAGTGAGTACGGCAGGTCCATCCGGGACAGTGCCGTGCGCTCCACCGACCAACCAGCGCGTGACCTGCATCATGGCCACCATCGAGACGGGGCGAGGAGGTCGGCGATGGCCGGAGAGGTGAGTCGTCGACTTGTCGGCGTGGCCACGCTGTTGGTCGCTGCGGCGAGTTGGCTCGGGATCGCGGGCGCCGCCCAGGCGAAGCCGGCCAAGCCGACATCGGTCGTGATCACCGGCAAGGACCTGTCGGCCCCGCTGACCGTCCAGGCCCAGGACAAGCCGGAGCTCGTCGCCGCGCTCGTCGACCAGGTGGGCTTCCTGAAGACCGGCGGCGGCAACACCCGTGGGTTGAAGGCCGCCGACCTGGGTCCGAAATACACCGTCGTGGTGCACGTCGGCAACGCCGCCCAGCAGTCGTACGACCTCTACCCGCTGGCCAAGGGCGGGCCGCGGGTCTACCGACCGGCCCGGCAGCCGGACAAGAGCCGGCCCGGCGCGGCCTGGTTCTTCGGCCGGCTGACCATGGCCGAGACCCTGCTGGCGGCCGGCGCGCCGCTGCCCGAGCAGAACGTCAGCAGCCTGCACGGCGGCGGGGTCGGCGGTGGCGAACGGGTGATCCCGGACGACGCGATCGGCACCGGCAAGGACGTCGACCGGCTGCTCGGCGAGCTGCGGCAGTTGATGCTGCTCAACGGTGCCGTGCTGCTCGCCATCACACTGGGGCTCGCCGGCATCGCCCTGCTGGTCCGGCGCCGCACCCGCTGACCCGACCGGCCAGTTAGCGCCCGGGAAGCATCCGGTTCGCCACCGGCCGGCCCCGACCACCGGCAGAGCCCCGACGGGTAGCGGTCAGCACCAGCGGCGCGGCGGGCGGTCGCGCCGGACGGAGCGTCGCGACGGGCGTACCGCGCCGTGCCGGTGCGCCCCGGCCCAGCCCGGCAGATCGGTCTGGCAACCCGGGATACGCCGGCCAGCCGGCTCGACCGGCGTCTCCGGCGAGCCGTCCGGCCTGCCCGGTGAGGTGCTGGCCTGGGCGGGCCGGTCCTGGACCTCGCCGTCCGGCTCGCCCGGGCGGGGCCGGGGAACCAGCCTCGACCGGTCGCCCAGCCGCCCCGGATCGGTCACGGAGTGCTCCGTACCGCCCGGGTCGGACGCCCGCACGGCGCCCTCCCCGGGATCCGTGGGCCGGCACATCCCGGCCTGGTCGTCCGGTGCCGCCGGTCCGGCTGGCCGTGCCGCTGTCCTCGCCGCCGCCGGACGGGACACACCGGACGGGTCGACCGGATCCGCGGCCGACTGCGGATCGTCGAGGCTGTCCGGGAGCCCGGCGACCAGCGGCTCGGCGCCGGGCCGGCCGGGCGCCGACCCGTCGAGCGGACCCGCCGGAAGCCCCGCACTGGCACCGCAGACCCAGCGGAACCGGCCGACCGGGCCAAGCGGGGGTAACGGGGGCAGCGGCCCACGATCGCCAAGCAACGAGTCCGGCTCGTCCTCCGAACAGCCACGCTCGGCGTCATGCGCCATCCAGGCCTCCTCACACTCGCCGCCGGGTGGGCGGTCGCCCCGGGGTGCGGTGGCACCCGCACGGTTGACGGTGAGCAAGTGCGGGAAAGCGCATCACCGGGACCATGTCACCGTACTGGTCTCCGACGAGGAGTTCGACGCCGCCGTGGCGAGAAACTGCAGCATTCCGTTCTGCGGAAGATCCAGGTCACGAACCGGTTAACCTCCGGCCGGCGGGACACCGCCGGTGGTCACTCCTGCCCGGCGGGCTTCGGAAAGACGGTCGCCCAGAGCGGGAAGGCGACGAGCCAGATCACGATCGCCACGGTCAACCGCGCGATCCAGGCCAGCAGTTCGGCGGTGCGGTCCGCGTCGCCGACCATGAGAATGCCGAGGCCGAGCAGCCCGCAGGCGATGAACCAGCCCAGCAGCCCCTTTGCCCACTCCCGCCACTCGTACCGGGCCCGGGCCCAACCGCCGCTCGGCGGCTTGGTGGGCGGCGGCCCGCCCGCGAACCGGTACGCGAACCGCTGGTCGGCCCAGCGGATCATGCTGTGCCCGAAGGCGACCGAGAAGCCGAGGTACGCCGCCGCCAGCCCGTGCGTGAAGTCGGCGGTGGCACCCCGACGCAGGTCGAGTACGGTGGCGGCCAGGATCACGAGATCGATCAACGGGGTACCGAGCAGCAGCACCGCGCCGAGCCGGGGCATCCGGAGCGGATAGCGGGCGATCAGTCCGGCGCCGAGCAGCACCCAGAACCCGATCTCGCCCGCGGCGATCACCGCCAGCATCCCGTACCCCCGATCCTCCGCCCGGCCACCCGGGTCTGTTCCGGCGCGGCGGCGCTGCCTGGAGCCCGTCGCCCGGTCACTGCCACCAGTCTCGGCGGGCCGACCGGCTGTGCCCTCGGCACCGGTACCGAGATCCGGGTCCACCGAAAGAGGTACGGCTACACCCTTCGACGGACCCTGACCGGGGCGGCCTCGTCGTCGGGGCCGACGGGAAGGGCCCGCCGGTGTGATGGGATCGAGGGGTGACCGCACGGCTGAGCCTGGAGCGCGGGTCCCTCGCCCGGGACATCGCGCTGGCGTCCGCGTCCCTGGCGGGCGGGCTGCTGATGATGGTGCTCGGGGTCTACCACCCGCTCAATCCCGGCCTGCTGGACGCCCCGCCGGTGCTCTTCGTCGGCACCCTCGCCCTCGCCTGCCTGGCCGTGGCGCTGCGCCGGGTGGCGACCCGGCTCGGCCTGGCGCTGGGTACCGTCGCCATCGTCGTCGACCTCGCCTACGGATCGTCGCTGGCCACCAGCCTGGTCTACACCCAGGTGCTCTTCGACTCCTGCGTCTACGGGTCGGCGCGGCTCTGGCGTCGGCTGCTCCGGGTCAACCTGGCGCTGACCGGGGTCGCCGCGCTGACCGGTGTCTTCCTGGCGTCCCCGGCCTGGCAGGGCATCGGGCTGGCAATTCCGGTGGTGCTGATCGGCGTACTGCCGGTGGTCAGCGGCATCAGCGTCCGGCAGTACCGCGACCAGGCCGCCGCCGAGCGGGCCCGGGCCGAGCAGACCGCCCGGCTGGCCGAACTCGACCGGCGCCAGGCGGTGGCGGCGGAGCGGAGCCGGATGGCCCGGGAACTGCACGACGTGATCGCCAACCACCTGAGCGCGGTCGCCATCCACGCCACCGCGGCGCTCTCGGTCTCCGGGCTGGACCGGGCCCAACTCGACCAGGCGCTGCGGGTGATCCGGGAGAACAGTGTGCAGGGGCTCGCCGAGATGCGGCAGATGATCGGCCTGCTCCGGGAACCGGCCGCCCCCGGGGCCGTACCGCCACCGACCGAAACCGAGCCCGTGCCACCCGGGGTCGACCCGCACCGGCCCGCCACCCCGGACCGGTCGCCGGACAGCCCGGGTGGGGGTGGAAGTTCCGCGTGGGGCAACCCGCCGGGCGCCGGATCGGCGCCGGGCGCAGTACCGGGGCGCGGCAGCCTCCCCGCCGCCGGACCGACCCGGCTGGGCACGGTCGACGGTCCGGTCCGGGCCCGGCTCGCCGAGGTGGGCCGGCTGGTCGGCCAGGCCCGGGACGCCGGCCTGGCGGTACGGTTCTCCACGACCGGCGAGGTACGCCCGTTGCCGATCGGCGTGGACCTGGCCGCGTACCGGATCGTCCAGGAGTCGCTCACCAACGCGCTCAAGCACGGCGCCGGCCCGACCACCCTGACCATCTGCCACGAGCGCCGGTCGGTCAGCCTCACCATCGAGAACCCGCTCGCCCGCTCCGGCGAGCCCCGGGGCGCCGGGGCCGGCCTGCCCGGTGCGGGCGCCGGACTGATCGGGATGCGGGAACGGACCGCCCTGCTGGGCGGCCGGTTCGAGGCCGGCCCGAGCGGATCGAGCTGGCGGGTGCACGCGGAACTGCCGACCGCCGAGTCCCCCGACCTGCCGACCCGGCCGGCGCCCGAGCCCGCCGCGCCGCCCGGCTCCGCCGGGGCGGCTGGCCGGCCGGCGGTGCCGCCGACGGTCCGGCCGTGACCGGGCCGGACGACCACCTGACCGGCGGCGTCACCGCCGTCGGCGCCCCGGCCAGCGGCGACCGGCCCGGTGGTGCCGGATCGGGGGCGGGCCGGGTGATCCGGGTGGTGGTCGCCGACGACCAGGACGCGGTCCGGGCCGGTCTGGTGCTGATCCTCGCCGGTACGCCAGGGCTGGACGTGGTCGGCGAGGCGGCCGACGGCGAGGAGGCGGTAGCACTGTGCCGGCGGCTCCGGCCGGACGTGGCGGTGCTCGACGTCCGGATGCCCCGGCTCGACGGTGTCTCGGCGACCGCCGAGATCGTCGCCGAGCGGTTGGCCGATGTCCTGGTGCTGACCACGTTCGACCTCGACGAGTACGTCTTCGGCGCGCTCCGGGCCGGCGCGTCCGGGTTCCTGCTCAAGGACACCGACGCCAACGGGCTTGTCGACGCGGTGCGTACCGTCGCCCGGGGCGAGGGGATCATCGCACCGGCGGTGACCCGTCGGTTGATCACCGCCTTCGCCGCCGCCACGCCGACCACCCCGGCAACCGCCCGGACCGCGGTGGCCGACCTGACACCCCGGGAGCGGGACGTGCTGGCCTGTCTCGGGCTGGGGCTGTCCAACCAGCAGATCGCCGAGCGGTTGGCGATGGCGGAGAGCACCACCAAGACCCACGTGAGCCGGATCCTCGGCAAGCTCGGCCTGCGCAGCCGGGTGCAGGCCGCGATCCTGGCGCAGGAACTGGGTCTGCCGCCGCCCTGACCGGTCCATCCCGGTCCGCCCCGGACGGTCGCCGTCCGACTCGGGCCGACCTGGTGTGCCGGCCTGCTGCGGGTCCACCGGTCCGCCACCGGACCCACCCGGTCCGCCGCCGGTCGCGCTGGCGGCCACCACCGGTCGGGCTGGCCGCCACCACCGGTCGCGCTGGCGGCCGAGCCGTCGACGACCGGAGCGGGAGGCGCTACCGGACGGCCTGGTCCGGCCGGCGGTCGGGAGCCGGCAGCCTGCCGGCCGGGGGCGGCGCCGCCCGGGCGGCCAGCGGGACGACAGCGAGCGCGAGCAGCCAGCCGCCGAGCACGTCGGTCGGCCAGTGCGCCAGCAGGGCCAGCCGGGTCAGCCCGACGAAGGCCGCGAAGGCCACGGCCAGCGCGACGATGAGCACCCGGGCCGGGCCGCCGAGCCGGTGCCAGAGCAGGAGTACGGCGACCAGCGCCGCCGACGCCGCGTTGCTGGTGTGCCCGCTCGGAAACCCGTTGCTGGTGATCACGACGAAGCCGTCCTCCGGCCGGGGATGGTGCACCAGCCAGTGCATCAGCCCCCAGAGCACCGGTATCAGCACCGTCACCACGGCGCAGAGCGCGGCCGCCCGGCGCCCGCCCCGGACGGCCAGCCCCACCGTGACGGCCAGGCCGGCGACCAGGAACGGCACCGTGGCGGCGACGTCGGTGGCGATCCGCAGCACGTCGACCACCCGGGGGCTGGTGTCGCCGTACCCCCGGAAGGTGTCGCTGACGGCGGTGTCGAACCGGTCCAGCGGCGCCCAGCCGGCCACGGTCAGTGCGAGCAGCACCAGGAAACCGGCGAGCGCGAGCAGCGGGACCACCAGCGGCGGGCGGGCGACCATCGGGCCATGATGCCATGGCCGATGGTGGTGTCCGGGATTCCGCGTGGCACGCTGGGCCGATGGCGAGCAAGGCGGGCGACGGCGAACTGGCGGCCACGCTGCGCAAGATCGAGCGGGCGGCGGGCAGCCTGGCCAGCGCCAGCGTCACCCGGATGGACGAGACGCTGCCCTGGTTCCGCGACCTGCCGGCCGAGCAGCGGTCCTGGGTGATGCTGGTCGCCCAGGCCGGCGTCCGGTCACTGGTCGAGTGGCTGCGGTCGCGGCCGGACGCCGACGACCGCAGCGGCGCCGACGCGCTGGCGGACAGTCCGGACGAGGTCTTCGCCGCCGCGCCCCGGGCGCTGGCCCGGTCGATCAGCCTCCAGCAGACGGTGGCCCTGATCAAGGTGACCATCGACGTGGTGGAGGAGCAGGTACCGCACCTCGCGGCGCCCGGCGAGGAGCGGCTGCTGCACGAGGCCGTACTCAAGTTCTCCCGGGAGATCGCCTTCGCGGCCGCCCGGGTGTACGCGCGGGCCGCCGAGTCGCGCGGCTCCTGGGACGCCCGCCTCCAGGCGCTACTGGTGGACGCGCTGCTCCGGGGCGACTCCCCGGACGTGCTGGCCAGCCGGGCAGCGGCGCTGGGCTGGTCGGACGCCCCACCGGTGGCGGTGGCGGTGGGCCGGTCCCCGGGCGGCGAGGTCGCCGCCGTGCTGCACACCATCTACCGGGTCACCCGGCGGCTCGGCCTGGAGATGATCGGCGGGGTGCACGGTGACCGCCTCGTCCTGGTGCTCGGCGGCGCGACCGACCCGCTGGCCGCCACCGCGAAGATGCTCGCCGGGTTCGGCCCCGGTCCGGTGGTGGTCGGGCCGGCCGTGCCGAGTTTGGACGCGGCGACCGACTCGGCCCGGGCGGCGCTGGCCGGCTTCCGGGCCGCACCGGCCTGGCCGGCCGCGCCCCGCCCGGTGGCCGCCGCGGACCTGCTCCCCGAGCGGGCCCTGGCCGGTGACCCGGAGGCCCGGCGGGCGCTGCGCCAGGACGTCTACGCCGCGCTGGTCCGGGCCGGCGGCGAGCTGCTGGAGACCCTGGACGCGTTCTTCGCGGCCGGCGGTGTGCTGGAGAGTGCCGCCCGGACGCTCTTCGTGCACCCGAACACGGTGCGGTACCGGCTGCGTCGGGTCGCGGATGTGACGGGATTCTCCCCACTCACCGCCCGGGACTCCTTCGCGTTGCGGATGGCGTTGACGATCGGACGGCTGGATCCGTCCGCCCCGGTCGGACCAGGGACGGGACAGTAGCCCCGGATCGGACAGACGGAACGAGAAGTCCGTGATCGCCATGGATCTTTGTAGGGTCCTCACAAAGCTGGTAGTGCGGATTGGTACATCACGGCAACCACGCTGGGACGGATGATCCAGGAGAGTCGTAAGCGTGCTCGCCGTACTCTCGCCCGGCCAGGGTTCCCAGAAGCCCGGCTTCCTGACCCCGTGGCTCCAGGTCCCCGGCACAGCCGCCCGGCTGCGCTGGTGGTCGGTGCTGGCCGGCGTCGACCTCGTCCGGCTCGGCACCGAGGGTGACGCCGACGAGATCCGGGACACCGCGCGTACCCAGCCACTGCTGGTCGCCGCCGCCCTGCTCGCCGCGGAACAGCTTCCGATGCACGACGTGACGGTAACCGCCGGGCACAGCGTCGGTGAACTGGCCGCGGCGGCGCTGGCCGGCGTACTGACCCCGGAGACGGCGGTCACCCTGGCCGGCGTACGGGGTCGGGAGATGGCCGCCGCCTGCGCACTCGAACCGACCGGAATGTCGGCAGTGATGGGCGGCGACCGGGACGAGGTGCTGGCCGCCCTCGCCGCGCACGACCTGCACCCGGCCAACTTCAACGGCGCCGGCCAGATCGTGGTGGCCGGCGCGGTCGACCGGCTGGCGAAGTTCGCCGCCGACGCGCCCGCCGGCACCAAGGTGATCGCCCTCAAGGTCGCCGGGGCTTTCCACACCCCCTACATGGCACCGGCCGAGCAGGCCCTCGCCAGCATCGCGGCCGGGATCATCCCGACCGACCCGACCCGGATCCTGCTCTCCAACGCCGACGGCGCCGCCGTCGACCACGGGCGGGAGATGCTGCACCGCCTGGTCCGCCAGGTGACCGCCCCGGTCCGCTGGGACGTCTGTGTCCGCCGCCTCGTCGACCTCGGTGTGACCGCGGTGATCGAGCTTCCTCCGGCCGGCACCCTCGCCGGGCTGATCAAGCGGGAACTCAAGGGCACCGGCCAGGTCCCCGAGATCGTCACCCTGAACACCCCGGACGACCTGGCCGCGGCCCGCGACCTGATCGCCCGGCACGGCGCACCGTCCGGGCACCGCCCGGCCACGCGGTTCCGGGTGGTGGTGGCCGGCACCGCTGGCACCTTCGCACCGGTCGAGGGCCTGGCCGAGGGCACCGCCATCGAGTCCGGGCAGGTCGTCGGCCACGTCGCCACCCGGCAGGGCGCGGTCGAGGTCACCGCGCACGGCACCGGCGTACTCACCGAATGGCTCGCCCACCACGACGACCCGGTCGCCCCGGGCCAGCCCCTCGCCCGCATCGGAGGACAGCTTTCATGACCGGTCACCGGGAGAACCCGGATCACCGCCCGGCGGTGGTCCGGTGAGCAGGATGATCGCGCTCGGCCACTATCAGCCGTCGCGGGTACTCACCAACGACGACCTGGCCCAGCTCGTCGACACCAACGACACCTGGATCCGCGAGCGGGTCGGCATCGCCACCCGGCGGATCGCCGACACCGAGACCGTCGCCGACATGGCCGCCGCCGCGGCCGACAAGGCACTGGCCAACTCGGGGCTGGCCGCCTCCGACATCGACCTGGTCGTGGTGGCCACCTGCTCGGCCGTGGACCGCAGCCCGAACACCGCCTGCCGGGTCGCCGCCAAGCTCGGCATCGACGCACCAGGCGCCTTCGACATCAACACCGCCTGCTCCGGCTTCTCCTACGCGCTCGGCACCGCCGACCACGCGCTCCGGGCCGGCGCCGCCCGCAACGCGATCGTGATCGGTGCGGAGAAGCTCTCCGACTTCACCGACTGGACCGACCGGTCGACCTGCATCCTCTTCGGCGACGCCGCCGGGGCGGCCGTACTCACCGCCACCGGGGACGACGAGCCGGACGGCATCGGGCCGGTGGTCTGGGGCTCGGTTCCGGAGCGCAGCGAGGCGGTCCGGATCGAGGGCTGGCGCCCGTACATCCAGCAGGAGGGGCAGTCCGTCTTCCGCTGGGCCACCACCGCACTGGCCCCGCTCGCCCTGAAGGCGTGCGAGCGGGCCGGCGTCGCCCCGTCGGAGATCGCCGCGTTCGTGCCGCACCAGGCCAACCTGCGGATCATCGAGGGAATCGCCAAGCGGCTCGACATGCCGCAGGCGGTGATCGCCAAGGACATCGTCGAGTCCGGCAACACCTCGGCGGCGAGCGTGCCGCTGGCCCTCTCCAAGCTGGTCGAACGCCGGGAGGTGCCGTCCGGCGCCCCGGTGCTGCTGTTCGGCTTCGGCGGCGGCCTCACCTACGCCGGACAGGTCGTCCGGTGCCCCTGATCCGGTGCTCCGGGGCCGGCACGACGCGGCCGCCGGCCCGGCTCCACCAACATCCACCGGTCGGACGCTGACCAGCGGTGGCGGACGGATCCGCCACCGCAGATATCCATCCATGGAGAGGAAAGAACCACAATGACCCGTGACGAGATCACCGCCGGCCTCGCCGAGATCCTCGAAGAGGTTGCCGGAGTGAGCCCGGACGACGTCGCCGAGGAGAAGTCGTTCACCGACGACCTCGACGTCGACTCGCTCTCCATGGTCGAGGTCGTGGTGGCCGCCGAGGAGAAGTTCGGCGTCAAGATCCCGGACAACGACGTCCAGAACCTCAAGACCGTCGGCGACGCCGTCGCCTACATCGAGGCGCAGTCCTGACCATGAGTCGTCCCGACGTCGTCGTCACCGGGCTCGGCGCGACGACCCCGCTCGGCGGGGACGTCGCGTCGACCTGGGAGGCCATGCTGGCAGGCCGCTCCGGGGTGGGTCCGCTCACCCAGGAGTGGGCCGGGCAGCTCCCGGTACGCATCGCCGCCCAGCTCGCGGTCGAACCGACCGAGAAACTGGACCGGGTCAAGCTGCGCCGGCTCGACCGGTCGGAGGCGATCGCGCTGATCGCCGCACACGAGGCCTGGGCGGACGCCGGCCTCGCCGACTCGCCGCCGGATCCGGAGCGGCTCGCGGTGAGCGTCGGCTCCGGCATCGGCGGGGCGCAGACCCTGCTCGCCCAGGACGACATCCTGGAGGCGTCCGGGCCGCGGCGGGTCTCCCCGCACACGGTCCCGATGCTGATGCCGAACGGCCCGGCCGCGTGGGTCGGGCTGGAACTGGGTGCGCAGGCGGGAGTCCACTCGGTGGCCAGCGCCTGCGCCACCGGGGCCGAGGCGATCGCGCTCGGACTCGACATGATCCGCTCCGGCCGCGCCGACGTGGTGCTGGCCGGCGGTACCGAGGCGGTCGTGCACCCGCTGCCGATCGCCGGGTTCGCCTCGATGCGGGCGATGTCGACCCGCAACGACGACCCGGAGCGCGCCTCCCGGCCGTGGGACAAGGGCCGGGACGGCTTCGTACTCGGTGAGGGGGCCGGCGCGGTCGTCCTGGAGCGGGCCGACCACGCCGCCGCGCGCGGGGCCCGGGTCTACGCCCGACTGGCCGGCGCCGCGCTCACCTCCGACGGGTACGACATCGTGCAGCCGCACCCCGAGGGGCGCGGCGTGATCCGGGCGATCAACATGGCGATCGCCGACGCCGGCATCGACCGCTCGGAGATCGTGCACGTCAACGCGCACGCCACCTCCACCCCGGTCGGTGACATCGCCGAGATCGTCGCCCTGCGGTCCGCGCTCGGTACCCACCCGGTGCTGACCGCGACCAAGTCGATGACCGGGCACCTGCTGGGTGCCGCCGGCGCGTTGGAGTCGATCGCCACCATCCTGGCCATCCGGGACGGGGTGATCCCGCCGACGATCAACCTCGACGACCCCGACGACGCCCTCGACCTGGACGTCGCCGCGCACAAGGCCCGGCAGATGGACGTGCCGGCGGCGCTCAACAACGGATTCGGATTCGGTGGCCACAACGCGGTCCTCGTCTTCGCCCGGGCCTGACCGTCCGACGGATGTCCCGCTCCACCACCGGCGGTGCCGGCCGGGTACGCCCGGAGCGCGTACCCGGCCGGCACCGTCCGGTCGGCGGCCGATGGTAGATTTCGGTCGTTCTGGCGCCTGCCGCGCCACCGGTTGCGGCGGGCGCCGTTTCGCAGGACGGCGAGCCGAGGAGAGGCGCGGATGCTGGCGGCGTTGAAGGGGTTGCTCGGGCACGAGGCGCTGTACGTGGCCCTGCAGAAGGGCCTGGGCGCGGACCGGCTCCGCTACCGCTGCCTGGACGAACTCGCGCTGGTCGACGGCGACACGATCATCGACGTCGGCTGCGGCCCGGCCTACTACTTCGGGCGGCTGCCGAAGGTCCGCTACTACGGCTTCGACACCAGCGAGAAATACATCGCGCACGCCCGCAAGCGCTGGGGCGGTGACGGCGTCGAGTTCCGCTGCGAGGTCTTCGGCGAGCAGCACCTGGCCCAGATCCCGCCGGCCAACGCGATCCTGCTGCTCGGGCTGCTGCACCACCTCTCCGACGACGAATGCCGGCACCTGTTGCGGGTCTCGGCCAAGGCGCTCGCCCCGGGCGGCCGGGTGATCGCCGTCGACCCCACCCTGGTGCCGGGCCAGCATCCGGTCTCCCGGTGGATGTCGCGCAACGACCGCGGCGAGTACGTCCGCACCCCCGAGGCGTTCATGGCACTCGGCCGGGCGACCTTCGCGGACGTCGACGGCGAGGTGGTGGACGACGCCACCCGGATACCGACCAGCCACTGGATGATGCGGATGCGAACTCCGGCGCTCGTTCCCGACGCCAACTGACGGCCGCGATGACCACCCCGCTGCGCAACTGGGCCGGCAACGTCGACTTCCGGGCACGCCGGCTGCACCGGCCGGGCTCGCTCGCCGAGCTGCGCTCGCTGGTCGCCGGCAGCGACCGGATCCGCGCCCTCGGCACCGGGCACTCCTTCAACCGGATCGCCGACACCACCGGCGACCTCGTCTCGGTCGCCGGCCTGCCGCCGGTGCTGGAGATCGATCGGGCGGCCCGCACCGTCACCGTCTCGGCGGCGCTCCGCTACGGCGACCTGGTCGACGAGCTGCACCGGGCCGGCTTCGCCCTGCACAACCTCGGCTCGCTGCCGCACATCTCGGTGGCCGGCGCCTGCGCCACCGGCACCCACGGTTCCGGCCCGGGCAACGGCAACCTCGCCACCGCGGTCGCCGCGCTGGACGTGGTCACCTCCGACGGCGGCCTGGTGACGCTGCGCCGCGGCGCCGACGACGACTTCCTCGGCACCGTGGTCGGGCTCGGCGCGCTCGGCGTGGTCACCCGGCTCACCCTCGATCTCGTCCCCACCTTCGAGATCGCCCAGTACGTCTACGACGACCTGCCCCGCGACCAGCTCGACGCGCACGCCGCCGAGATCCTGGGCGGCGGCTACAGCGTCAGCCTCTTCACCGACTGGACCGGTCCCCGGATCAACCAGGTGTGGGTGAAGCGCCGGGTGGACGCGGCCGGCGGAGGTGCCGCCGAGCCGCACTGGTACGGCGCCACCCTGGCGGCCGAGCCCCGGCACCCGGTGCCGGGGATGTCGGCGGTGCACTGCACCGGGCAGCTCGGCGTGCCGGGGCCCTGGCACGCCCGGCTGCCGCACTTCCGGCTCGAATTCACGCCGAGCAGCGGCGAGGAACTCCAGTCGGAATACTTCGTGCCGCGTGAACACCTGGTCGCGGCGCTGGCCGCGCTGGACGGCATCGCCGACCGGATCGCCGCCGTGCTGCAGATCTCGGAGATCCGCACCATCGCCGCCGACGAGCTGTGGCTGAGCCCGAGCTACCGGCGGGACAGCGCCGCTCTGCACTTCACCTGGGTCAAGGACACCGAGGCGGTGCTCCCGGTGCTGGCGGCGGTCGAGGAGCGGCTGGCGCCGTACGCGCCCCGGCCGCACTGGGGCAAGCTCTTCGTCACCCCGCCTGAGCAGCTCCGCGACCGCTACGACCGGTACGCCGACTTCGCCAAGCTGGTCCGCCGGTACGATCCAAGCGGCAAGTTCCGCAACGAGATGCTGGACCGCTACTTCCCGACCGCCGGCTAAGCCCGTCCTCGGGGGTTCAGGGAATCTGGTAGACGGCCATCCGGCCGTTCTCGTAGCGCAGCCGGGCCAGTCGGCCCAGCTCCGGGGACTCCGTACCCACCGACCGGTCCACCACCAGCCAGCGCACGGCGTGCCGGTCCCGCAGTTCACGCAGCCCGGCCTCGGTCGGCTCGGTGAACGCCGCGTCGTTGCGCCGCAACAGCTCCTGGTCCCAGAACGGGGTGTACGGGCCCGCCGCCGCCACCCGGGGCGCGAATCCCCAGCCCTCGACGAGTACCCGGCGCTCGGCGTAGGCGCTGAGCCAGAACGAGCGGGCGTCGCACCAGCCGTTCACCACCGCCAGGCAGTGCACGTTGGTCGCCAGCACGTCGCCGGGTTCACTGTGCTCCCGGGCCCACCGGGCGGCGTCGATCCGGCTCTTCGGCAGCGCGATTTTGGTGTACGCGCCGCCGTTCGGGGAGCGTTCCGACTTGCGCATGTCCATCAGCAGGCCGGGCGCTCCGACCACCAGCACGGCGGTGAGCAGCGCGATCGCGCCGCGCTTGTGCAGCGCGGCGATGCCGAGGCTGGCCGGCAGCCAGATCCCGGCGGCGATCACCGCCAGCACCGCGAGACCCGACGACCACCAGAGCAGTGGCCGCAGCCAGTCGAACATGGTCTGCCCGGCGACCGGCTGGGCGTACCGGAACTGGAACGCGACCAGCGCGGCAGCCACGGCGAGCGCGCAGAGCCCGAGCACCGTGCCGGAGCGCCGGGTCAGCTTGGCCCGCTCGGCGACCATCACGTACCCCCAGGCGGAGAGGACCACCGCGAAGGTGAACCCGGCCCGGATGAAGTACTGGTTCGCCCCGCCGGGCTGGCGCAGCAGCAGGTAGAGCACCGGGCCGGCCAGCGCGCCACCGAGCAGGAACCACTGCACCGGTTCGAGCCGGCCCCGGCGTAGCCAGAGCAGCGGGCCGATGCCCACCACCCGGAGCTGCATGTTCACTCCGAAGGCGGCGACGACGGCGAGATACACCAGCGGGGTGGGCCAGCCTCCCGGCGGCGGTGTCCAGTACGGCTCCAGGCTGTTGGCCAGCGGATCGACCTCCATCCCGTACGCCTTGAACCGGTAGAGCACGGCGGTGGCGAAGAGTTGCGCGGCGGCGGTGGCCAGCCCTGCCCCGACCACCGTCCACGGGATCCGCCGGGTGGCGACCAGCAGCGCGACCGCGGTGAACGCCAGCGCCAGCCCGACCACCGGCAGCGAGCTGGCCTTCGCCCCGCTGGAGGCGAGCATCAGCAGCGGGGCGAGCACGAACGCGCCCCGGCCGATCGCGGCCACCGGCCGGTCCGGGCGCCGGTCCACCACGTCGGCGAGGACCGCGATCAGCGCGATCAGCAGCACCCAGCTATAGATCATCGACATGCCGTGCCAGATCACGAACGACGCCTGGGTGCCGAACGGCATCGTCACCGGATCGGTGAAGTTGGTCTCGCCGATCACGAAGAAGAGCACCGCGGCGATCGCGCCGACCGCCGGCCGCCCGCTGACCCGCCAGCCCAGTACGGCGGTGAGCACGATCGCCGCCGCGCACAGCGCCGGGATGGTCAGCCGGAGCGCCACCACCGGCAGGTCGATCCCGCCGATCAGGCTGGTCGCGGCCATGTGCACGTAGCCGAACCAGTGGTAGTCGAGCGGTTCGGCGGAGACCTGGGGCAGGTGGATCGGGAACTGGTGCTTCGCCTCGCCAGCCAGGGAAAGCTGGTAGGCGAGGTCCAGGTATTGGCGGGTCCCCTCGGAGGTGGGCAGGATCGGGTTACGTTCCAGGAAGGTGCTGGAGAGATAGGTGGTGAAGAACGCCACCGCCCCGGCCACCGACCACGACCAGCCGACCGGGGTGGGCCGGTAGTCCCGGACCAGCCAGTGCCGGCGCAGCCGGGGCACCGCCAGGAAGAGCGCGACGATCGCCGCCGGCCAGGTCCAGAGCCAGCCGGCAAGGCCGAGCCAGGCGTACAGCGCCCAGGCCGGCAACTCCAGCACCAGCCCGACGGCGGCGCCCATCGCCACGTCCTCGACCAGGGTGTGCGGCCGGCGGCGCAGCGCCCGGTAGACCAGGGTGCCCGGCAGGATCAGGGCCAGCAGCAGGTAGCCGGCGTACCGGGCGAGGTCGGCGGGATCGGTGTCGGCAGCCAGCAGTACCACGGCGAAGTGGCCGGCGCCGACCAGCAGCGGTGCCCAGCGGAGCAGTGCGGGTGCCGGTGGCGGTGCGGCCGGGGCGGCGGAGTCGGCCACCGCTACTTCGGTAGCGGTCACCGTCCCGCCCGAACGCCGTCGTTGCGGCGGGCAGGGCCTTCGGAGTCCCGTCTGGCCGGGGCCGCCACCGGCTGTTCGGCGGCGTACCGCCCGGCCGGGGCGGTCGGGACGGGCTCGTCGCGCTCGGGCAGGTCGGGCGCGGCCGCGGCCGGCGTACCGGTGGGTGCCTCGGTGGCCGGGGGCGGCTCCTCGACCAGGTCGGCGGTGTCCGAGCCGACGAAGTAGGCCGGTCGGCCCTGCACCGCCGCGTAGATCCGGGCGATGTACTCGCCGAGCAGCCCGAGGCAGAGCAACTGGACGGCGCCGAGGAAGAGCACCGCGACGTAGAGCGAGGCCCAGCCGGTGACGGTCGAGTCGCGGAAGTACTCGACGACCGCGAAGACCACCATGACCAGGCAGAGCAGCATGCCGCCGGCACCGAGCCAGGTCGCCACCCGCAGCGGTGCAGCGGAGAAGCTGGTGATGCTGTCGGTGGCCAGCCGGAACATCCGGGACAGTGAATATTTGGTGCTGCCCGCGGCTCGTGCCTCGCGGACGTAGCTCACCTCGCCGCTGGGGAAGCCCAGCCAGGGCACCACCAGCCGAAGCACCGGGCGGCGTTCGGGCAACTCGCGCAGCGCCTCGACGGTCGCCCGGCTGAGCAGCCGGAAGTCACCCGCCTGGGCCGGTACGGAGTTGCCGACCAGCCGGCGCACCAGCCGGTAGTAGAGGCCTGCGGTGGAGCGCTTGAACCTGGTGTCGGTGGAGCGGTCCGCGCGTACCCCGTAGACGATGTCCAGGCCCTCGTCCCGGGCCAGCCGCAGCATCTCGACCAGGACCTCCGGCGGATCCTGGAGGTCGGCGTCGATGCTGGCGACGTAGCCGCCCCGGGCCCGGAACAGCCCGGCGAGCAGCGCCGCCTGGTGACCACTGTTGCGGCGCAGCCGGATGACCCGCAGGTGCGGCCAGCCGCGTCGCATCCCGACCAGGATCGCCGGGGTGGCGTCGCTGCTGCCGTCGTCGACCGCGACCACCTCGTACGGCTCGCCGAGCCCGTCGAGCACCGGCCGCAGCCGTTCGACCAGCAACCGGAGGACACTCTCCTCGTTGTAGATCGGTACGACCACGGAGAGGGTCGGCTCCCGGCTCGTCACCGCCCGCACACCCCCCGTCTCCAGCTCACCGGACAGCCGAACGCTACCAGCCAGCCCAGTGACTGATCTCACCAGCGGCCGGGCTGCCCGGCCCCGGTCAGGAGCAGCTCGTCCTGGGCAGCCCGCCCACCGGCACCGGGGACCGCCCGGTCGGTCGGGCCCGGCCGGCCAGCACCTCCGCGAGCGCGGTCAACGAGGCCGAATTCGACGAGTACGTCGCCAGCAGGACCTTGGAGCCGGCCCGGCCGAGCAGGTACGGGGTGTCCATCGCCACCGTCACGGCCGCGTCGCCGCGCAGGTCGGCGGCGGCGTCGCCGTACCCGACGAGGTGCACCACGGCCCCGCCGGACGGTGTCACCTCGACCCCGGCGGCGCGCAGCGCCTGGCTGAGCCGGTCCCGGCTCCGCTCCCGGCCGCTCGCCGCGGTCACCGTCACCGGCCCGGTCAGCAGCGGCCCGCCGCAGCGACCGCGCAGCATGGTGATCGCCGATGCCGCCGCCCGGCGGGCGGCCTCCTGGTGGCCGGCGCTGTTCAGCGTGCCCATCTCCGGCCTGGGCCGCTCGGCCAGCCGGAACTTGAGCGTCAGCACCCGGGTCACCGCCTCCACCAGCCGGGCCCGGGGCAGCGAGCCGTCCCGCAGCGCGGCCAGCACCCCGTTGTACGCCTCGGTCACGTTCGGCGGCATCAGCACCAGGTCGTTGCCGGCGTTCAGCGCCCGGACCGCGGTCGTACCGGGCGACTGCTTCGCCACCGCCGCCATGTCCATCGCGTCCGTCACCAGCACACCGGTGAAGCCGAGCTGCCCGCGGAGCAGGTCGGTGAGCAGCTTGCGGGAGAAGGTGGCCGGCACCTCCGGGTCGACCGCCCGTACGTCGAGGTGCCCGGCCATCACCAGCCAGGCCCCGGCGGCGATCCCGGCCGAGAACGGCGGCAGGGCGGTGGACTCCAGCTTCTTCCGGTCGGCGGTGACCACCGGCAGGCCCTTGTGCGAGTCGGCGGCGGTCTGCCCGTGCCCCGGGAAGTGCTTGAGGGTGGCGGCGACGCCCGCGCCCTGCAATCCCCGCACGGCGGCGCCGACCTGCGCCCCGGCGGCCTTCGGGTCCGACCCGTACGAGCGGGAGCCGATCACCTTGCTGTCCGCCTCCAGTACGTCGGCGCTGGGGGCGAAGTCGACGTTCACCCCGAGCGCGGCGAGTTCGGTGCCGGCGGCCCGCCAGGCCGACTCGGTGATCGCCGGGTCACCGGCCGCGCCGAAGGCCATCGGGCTGGGCAGGTTGGTCACCCCGTCGGAAATCCTGGTGACCACGCCGAACTCCTGGTCGATGCCGATCAGCGCGCCGGCGGCACCGGCCGGCAGTTTTCCGGCCGCGGCCTGTAGCCCGGCGGTCAGCTCGCGTACCTGCGCCGGGTTGTCGACGTTGGTGGTCGGCTGGGTGTCGCTGGTCGGGTCGTCGGCGGAGAAGCCGACCAGGATCAGCCCGCCCAGCCGGTACTTGGCGATCATCTCGGCCGGGGTCTCCACCCCGGCCAGCTTCCGGTTGCCGGCCGCCGAACCGCCGGACACCTTGGTTGCCGAGTTGCCGTAGGCGTACGGCATCAGCACCTGGCCGACCAGGTCCTCGTCGGCCAGGGTGCCGACCAACTGGGCGGCCCGGGTCGCCGGGTCCGGCGTCGGGGCGGCGCCGGTCGACGAGGGCGACGGCGACGCGGCCCCGGGGGCCGCCTCCGGTTCCCGCGAGCCGGCGCAGCCGGAGACGATCAAGGCGGTGACGAGGGGAAGCACGACCAGAGCGCGCCGGAGGGGAGACGACACGCCCGCTATCCCACCAGCCCGGCACCAGCCGGGCAACTTGACCAAGGGCCCGGAACGCGGGGTCCGGACGTCGTCCGACCGGCGCCGTCGACCCGACGGCGTCGCCCGTACGACGTGACCGATCCCACGGGTACGCCGGGCCGAGCGAACGGGCTCCGGGCCGAGCGAACGGCCTCCGGGCCGAGCGAACGGGCGTCGCTCAGCCGACCCGGGTGAGCAGGGTGACCGGGGCACCGTCCCCGGCATACCGGTACGGCTCGAGTTCGGCGTCCCAGGCGGTGCCCATCGCCTTGTCGAGCGCGTGCGCGAGCGCCTCCGGCGCCCGGGCCGACTCCATGATCGATCGCAGCCGGTCCTCGCCGAGCTGGATGTCGCCGGCCGCTCCGGCGGTGGCCCGGAAGAGCCCCCGGCCGGGGACGTACATGAACCGCTCACCGTCGACGCCGGGACTCGGCTCCTCGGTGACCTCGAAGCGGATCATGGGCCACTGTCTCAGGGCAGCCGCCAGTTCCGCGCCGGTCCCAGGCCGGCCGGACCACCCGCACTCCGCCCTACGGGCGCCCGGATCGACCGGCTGGGCCGTCCAGTGCAGGGTGACCGGCGCGGTGAGGACGCGCGCGATCGCCCACTCGACGTGCTGGCACACGGCGAGTGGGGTCGAGTGGACGTATACGACGCCACGCGTTGGCACGGTGACCTCCCGGAGAGCGAGGTGCGTCTTCCCCTACGACCTCGACCTCGGCGGGCTGATCCCCCGTGCGATTACTGGAACACATGATGACTTGTGTGACGGATGGTACGCCAGGGATTCACGAAACTGGCCGGGGGGAATAGCCGTACCGGTGACGGTAGTTGGACCGCACGTCAGCGGCGGTAGCCGTCCGGCCATCACCGTTGTCGTGTAAAATTTGCCCGGCGGCGTCTGCCGCCCAGGCTGTCCCCTCGGACTACCCAGTCCTCCCGTACGTCTTCAAGGAGTACCTCCGTGGCGAGCAACACCTCCAAGACCGCGCGCGCATCCGTCCGTGCCGGCCAGGCAGGCCAGGGTGGCGCCCTGAGCGTGCTCGGTGAGTTCAAGTACCTCATCCCGCTCAACGGCGGCAAGCACGCCTACGTGCGGAACCTGACCAACGGCAAGACCTCGCACCTGCGCACCGACTCCGAGGCTTTCGTCGAGGAGATCCGGACGCTGGCCGGTGCCGGCCACGCCGTCAAGATCCGGGCCGAGCTGAACAACCTGGCCGCCACGTACCCGGCCGACGGTTGGGACACCACCGAGAAGCGGCTGGTCGAGGCCGGCGTCTTCGAGGCCTGAGCGCACCGGCACGATCAGCTTCATCACCCGTAACGCCCCGACCCGGATCGTCCCGCGTCGGGGCGTTCACGT
This sequence comes from Plantactinospora sp. ZYX-F-223, assembly GCF_039649625.1. Classification (NCBI taxonomy): domain Bacteria; kingdom Bacillati; phylum Actinomycetota; class Actinomycetes; order Micromonosporales; family Micromonosporaceae; genus Plantactinospora; species Plantactinospora sp. ZYX-F-223. Next base: position 57,554 of record NZ_JBDJAV010000031.1, read on the forward strand.
CTGTGCCCGGCGTTTCCGCACCGCTCCCGCCGGCCCGTCCCGGCCAGGGCGGATGATTCGCCGGGACGCCGCGCGGGTATCCACCGTTGCGGCGACGCGTTCCGGCAGTGGCGTGGACGTCGGCGCCGCGCCGGCCCGACCCGTCGGCGCCGCCCCGGCCGGAGCGCCCATTCGTTACCCGTGGGTACGGCTACCCCGGCTGACGCGGAGGTGAGCATGCCCGACCCGGTCCCGGTACGCCTCTCCGACGGCGTACGGCTGCACGTCGACGTCTCCGGCCCGGACACCGCCCCGCTGACCGTGGTGCTACTGCACGGCTGGACCCTGGACGGGCGCACCTGGCACCGGCAGCTCGCCGCGCTGCGCGAGACGTACGGCGCCACCGTCCGGGTGGTCTGCTACGATGCGCGCGGACACGGCCGGTCCGGCCCGACCACGCTGCGCTCGGCCACCCTCGCCCGGCTCGGCGACGACCTGGCCGAGGTGCTGGCCCAGGTGGCGCCGACCGGGCCGGTGGTGCTGGTCGGGCATTCGATGGGCGGCATGACGGTGATGGAGTACGCCCACCGGCACCCCGCCGACTTCGCCCGCCGGGTCGCCGGGCTCGTCTTCGTCGCCACCACCGCCGAGGGCCACACGCACACCGGGTACGGCGTACCGGCACCGCTGGCCCGGCTGATCCGGGTCACCGAGACCACCTGCGCCGGGCTACTGGCCCGGTGCGGCGGCTGGCGTACCCCGGCACCCCTGCTGCACGCGCTCCGCCCGACCCTGCGCTGGCTGCTCTTCGGCGACGTCTGCGACCCGGCCGACATCCGGCTGACCACGTCGGCGGTGGCCCGGGCCTCGCTCGTCTCGATCGGCGGGTTCCGGCCCTCCATCGGGGCGCAGCAACGGCTGGAGACGCTCGCCACCCTCGGCGACCTGCCGGTGGCGGCCCTGGTCGGCGACCGCGACCGGCTCACCCCACCGCCCTGCACGCTGTCGATCAGCGAGGCGCTGCCCTCGGCCGCGCTGACCGTCTGCCCCGGCGCCGGCCACATGCTGATGCTGGAACGCCCCGACGAGGTCACCGCCGCGCTCCGCTCGGTCGTCGACCGGGTCCGGCCGGCGACGAAGATCACCCGGAAGGCGACCGCCGCCGCCCGGGCGCGACGCGCCGTGACCATCCTCGAACAGCCCAGACGGGTCGCCGCCCGGCGCGGCGCTCCATGCCCCTGAGCCGGATCGGGGCGCTGCGCGACTGGCGCGGCCGAGCCGGGAGGCGCAGGCACGGCGTACCCTCGCTTCCTGGCAATTCGGCGCGCGGCCGTCCGGACCTCCGGTGCCGGACGGCCGCGTCGCCGCAGATCGATCTCCGGGAGCAGACGCGTTGACCGACCACACCACGCTGCGGCAGGAGATCGAAGCCGAACAGCGCCACCTGGACCGGGTCTACGCCCGGCTGGCGCAGTTGCGGCACTCCGCCGTGCTGGCCGAGCGGGAGGGCTACCAACTGGCCCGGGTCGGCAACTTCGGCGCGCTGGTGGAACGGGACGCGATGGTCTTCCACGCCGCCCGGCGCCGGCACACCCTGGACGCCGAGCACGAGGGGCTGGTCTTCGGCCGGCTGGACCTGAACACCGGGCAGGTGCTGCACGTCGGCCGGCTCGGCGTACGCGGCGAGCATGCCGAACCGCTGGTGATCGACTGGCGGGCACCGGCCGCCGCCGCGTTCTACCAGGCCACCGCGGCCGATCCGCAGGGGGTCGTACGCCGCCGCGTGATCACCTCCAGCGGCGAGCGGGTGACCCGGATCTCCGACGACCTACTCGACCCGGCGGCGGCACCGGACGGGATGCGGGTGGTCGGCGACGGCGCCATGCTCGCCACCCTGTCCCGGACCACCGGCCGGGAGATGCGCGACATCGTCGCCACCATCCAACGGGAACAGGACGAGGCGATCCGCTCTCCGGCCGGCGGGGTGACCGTGGTCTCCGGCGGTCCGGGCACCGGCAAGACGGCGGTGGCCCTGCACCGGGCCGCCTACCTGCTCTACTCCGACCGCAACCGGTTCGCCGGCGGCGGGGTGCTGGTGGTGGGCCCGTCCGCCGTCTTCGTCGACTACATCGCCTCGGTGCTCCCCTCGCTCGGCGAGAACGCCGCCACCCTGCACTCGCTCGGCTCGCTCTTCGACGGCGTGCAGGCCACCCGTACCGATCCGGTGGCGGTCGCGGCGGTCAAGGGCTCGCTGCGGATGCGCCGGGTGCTGGAGCGGGCGGTCCGGGACCAGGTCCCGGACGCCCCCACCGAGCTGCGGCTGCTCTACCGGGGCGAGCTGCTCCGGCTGCACGGCGCCGAGCTGGAGCGGATCCGGACCCGGGCGCTGCCGCCGGGCGCCCGCCGCAACGAGGTACGCCGGGCCGGCTTCGACGGCATCTTCGCCGCGCTCTGGGCACAGGCCCAGGAACTGCGGGTCGGCCGGCTGCCCGACCAGCGGACCTTCGAGGACGACATCGCCGAGCGGCCCGAGTTCCGGGACTTCCTGCGCGCCTGGTGGCCCCGACTGCACCCCCGACACGTACTGCCCTGGTTGGCCGAGCCGGAGCGGCTGCGCCGGTACACCGCCGGGATCCTGTCCCGGGCCGAGACCCGGCTGCTCGCCGAGGCGTACCGGACGCTGGGCAGCGCGGGGCCGACCGTCGCCGACGTCGCACTCCTGGACGAACTCGACCACCTGCTGGGCCGGCCGCCCCGACCGGCGCGGCGCAACCGCGACCCGTACCAGTTGGCCGGCGGGGTCCGCGAGGTGACCACGTACGCGGACCGGCAGCGCTCGGCCCGGACCGGCCGGGACGCCGCCGCCGAACGGCCGGCCGACTACCGCGAGTACGCCCACGTGGTGGTCGACGAGTCCCAGGACGTCTCCCCGATGCAGTGGCGGATGCTGGGCCGCCGGGGCCGGCTCGCCTCCTGGACCGTGGTCGGCGACCCGGCCCAGACCGCCTGGACCGGCGACCCGGCCGAGCTGTCCCGGGCCCAGGACAAGGCGCTGGGCCGGCGCCCCCGGCACGAGTTCACCCTCACCACCAACTACCGCAACTCGGCGGAGATCTTCGCGGCGGCGGCCCGGGTGATCCGCCAGGTCTTCCCCGACCTGCCGCTGCCGGTCGCGGTGCGGGCCACCGGGATACCCCCGGTCGAGCTGGTGGTGCCGGCCGCCGAACTACCGGACGCGGTCCGGGAGGCGGTGGCGAAGCTGCTCACCGAGGTCGAGGGGACGGTCGGGGTGATCAGCGCGGTCGACCGCCGGGCCGAGGTCGCCGGCTGGCTGGAGCCGGCCGCCGACCCGCGCCTCCAGGTGGTCGACACCATGCAGGCCAAGGGCCTGGAGTACGACGGCGTCGTGCTGGTCGGCCCGACCGAGATCCGGGCGGACTCGGCCGCCGGGGTACGCACCCTCTACGTCGCGCTCTCCCGGGCCACCCAGCGGCTCACCACCGTCGACCCGGCGTGACGGCTCCCGGCCCATGGGTCGGTGCGGGTCGGGCGCCGGAGCGGTGTCGGTTGCCGGGTCGGGTGGCCGGGCCGCCCCTGGCGGCGGCCTCCGAGATGGCGAAGCCCCCGGACCCGGGTCTACCCCGGGCCGAGGGCTTTGCGCCGTTCTGGGGCCGGCTGTGACCGGTCCTGGTGGCTGGTTCGTCGGTACCTCGGTGTCAGGCGTGCGTCTTCGCCAGGTTGACGAACGCCCGCCAGGCGGCCGGACCGAAGGTCAGCGTTCCGCCGTCCCGGTCCTTGGTGTCCCGGACCAGTACCCGGCCGGGGAGGTTGTCGGCAACCTCTACGCAGTTGCCGGCGTTGCTCCCAGAGCGGGACGACTTACGCCACTTCGGGGTCATGATCATCAATCGCCTTCAAAATGAGGTCGCGGGACATCTCACAGGGTAGTGCGCGCGCGTTGACCGACTCCCACGCGATGACCGCGTGCCGGACATCGCGCACCTGTGATCCGACGGTACCCTCTCGAAGCGCGTCCATGTAGACCACCGTCGCCCCATCCGGCAGGGTGGCGAGGGCGAACGCACCTGTCATCCCCGAATGAAGCCCGGCGGAGAATGGCACCACTCGGACGTGGACGTTCGGGCGGCACCCGACGTCTACAAGGTGCTCAAGCTGCGCCTTCATGACCGCACCACGGGGGCGCAGGACCCCCTCTCCGATGATCGCCGTCAGAATGGCCGGATCGGGTCGGTCGAGAACCCTGGCTTGTCGCGCCAGTCGGATCCTCACGGCCTCCTCGACCTGCTCCAGGGTGTGTCCGCCGATCTCAATGATCGCCCGCGCGTACGCCTCCGTTTGGAGCAATCCGGGAATGACGGAGTGCTCGAAGGTTCGGAGCGCAATCGCGCGACTCTCGTTGTCCGCCCACGGGCGCAGCCACGGTGCGACAGCCTCACCCCGGGATCGATTGGCGCTGGCCCGAAGTTCGCCGCTGGCCTGAAGTACCCCGTCCAGCCGTTCGGCCATGTCATCGGGCGGGACGCTCCGACCCGACTCGTAGTGGCCCACCTGAGAGCCACTGACGTGCACCGCAGCGCCCACGGCATCCTGAGACAGTCCTTGCTCTGTCCGAAGCTTGCGCAACAGATGACGAAACTCGTTCGTGTCGGCCAACTGCGCCCCTCCGTCCGGATGTAGGCCACGAGTGTCCTTAGTACATCTTCCGTTATCGCAACGTCACGGTCCAGGGTGGAGGCCAGACGGAGGAGCCATTACAACGGCCCGCTTCAACATGCCGGGGGCGTGGCCCGCAAGATCCGCCCCGGCAGTGGTTGTCTTTCCGTCAACGGGGGCGGTTGCTCGTACGGGACACGGGCACCGCCCCCTTTCCTGTTGTTTACCGGAACGGGAGGGCAAAAGAATGGGACAGGTTCGTGGGACCAGATTCCGCCATCGTCGGGTCTGGTGGCGCTTGTGGCGCTATTGCTGGTGCGGACATCGATGGATCTGCCCCGACTCGGATCCCTGCGTGTGCTCCTACTACCCCCGGCGGGGTAGTAGGAGCACACGATCGGCGCGTGCCGACACCGCACCCGCCGAGAGTGCGTCCCTGACGGGTGCCGAGTTCCGCCGGGCGGTCCGGGCTGCCACGGTGGACGCCAGGATCGCCCGGGAAGCACAGGTCGGGCACGAGGAAGCGCCGCCACCACCCTCGCAGCCGGCGGAGCCACAGCGCCCGTGGATCGACTTCCCCGACTCCCGCAACGCAGGCCGGTACGACGGGTGGAACGGGCCGACCCGGGCACACCTGGCCAACGGTCAGGCGGGCGGCCTGACTCCGGCACAGCAGCACCGAGCCCGGCACGCCGAGCGGGTGTAGACCGTGATCGGGCCATGGGCGCGATGGGAACGGCACATCGCCCGACGGCGGGTGCGTGACCGCCAGGTGGCCGGGCAGCACCGCTGCCTCATGGTCAGTCCACAACCGTCCATGATTGATGGTGGCCGCCGGAGTAGCTATGGGTGTGCCCAAGCGGCGGGCTGTCGTCCAGGTCCCACCCCAACTTCCCTTGTCAGACAAGGATGTTCAGTGAGCGACACACCGCATCTCGGTCCCCCGCCCCAGCGTGTTGCCGTCGACGCGGAACAGGTGCGTCGGCTCGTCGCCGGCCAGTTCCCGCAGTGGGCCGACCTCCCGGTTCAGCCCGTAGCCAACGGTGGCTGGGACAACTGGACCTTCCACCTCGGCCCGCAGATGTTGGTGCGTCTGCCGAGCGCATCCGAGTACGCCGAGGCGGTCGACAAGGAACACAAGTGGCTTCCGGCGCTCGCCCCCCGACTCCCGCTGCCCATCCCCGCCCCACTGGTGAAGGGCGAACCTGACGAGGCCTACCCCTACCCGTGGTCGATCTACCAATGGCTCGACGGCGAACCTGCGAGCACGGACCGTATCGCCGCCCCCGTCCGATTCGCGCTCGACCTGGCCGAGTTCCTGGCGGCCTTGCAGAGCATCGATACCACTGACGGCCCCCGCCCCGGACAGCACAACTGGTACCGGGGCGGCACGCTGCGTACCTACGATGGGCAAGCGCAACGCGCGCTCACAACACTCGACGGCCATGTCGATGTCGACCTGGCCCGCGAGATCTGGAAGAGCGCACTGGACGCACGCTGGGACGGTGTGGAGAGCTGGTTCCACGGTGACGTCGCCCAGGGAAATCTCCTGCTCAACGACGGCGAGCTGGCGGCTGTCATCGACTTCGGGACATGCGGCGTCGGCGATCCGGCCTGTGACCTGGCGATCGCATGGACATTGCTGACCGCCGACGGCCGGCAGGCGTTCCGGGAGCGACTGTCCGTCGACGATGCGACATGGGCGCACGGGCGCGGCTGGGCCCTCTGGAAGACGCTCGTCACCTGCTCCTACAACCTGGGCGATGCCGACGAGTCGGCCGCGAACGCACTGCGCGTCCTCGGCGAGATCTTCTCCGAATACGTCGGCGGCGCCGTCACCACGCCCAAGCCATGACCAGCCGCTACGCCCGGCAAGCCCGCAGCGATCCATGATCGTAATCCCCGGCCGGAGTATTCAGTCAGGTCCGGAGCGAGCGCGACGTTGCGGAGTCCCATCCCGCCCGCGTACAGGGCGAGGGTGTGTCCGTTCTCCTCGTCGGCGGCCCGGCCGCGCGCGCGGCAGCGCGCGTACGTCGGGCCGGCGCCGGGCTGTCCGCATCTCGACAGCTCGGCGCCGCCGCGCCCCGCCTCCGGCGACACTGGCCCGATGCGCCCCGTCGAACCGGTGCACCCCGTCGCCCGGCCCGGCGGATGAACCGCCCGCTGCTCCGGCTCGCCCTGGCCGGGCTGCGCGCGCACGCCGTACGGGTGGTGCTGACCGGGTTCGCGGTGGTGGTGGCGGTCGGCTTCCTCGCCGGCACCCTGGTCTACGGCGACACCGCCCGGGCGGCGTTCTACACCGATCTGGCCCGGTCGGCCCGGAACGTGGACGTGGTGGTGGAGCCGGAGCACGGGCTGCTCACCCCGGCGACGGTACGCCGGGTGGCGGCCGTCGACGGTGTCGCGGCAGTGGACGGGCGGGTGGTGGCCTGGCTGGGCGTACTCGACCGGAACGGCAAGCTGATCACCAGCCAGGACCACATCGGGTACGCCCTGTCGGTGCCGGGTGACGCCGCGCTGGCCCCGTACGACGTGGCGGCCGGACGGCTGCCGCACAGCGCCGGCGAGATCGCCCTGGACCGGGCCACCGTGGCCGGCGCCGGTTTCGCGCTCGACGGCCCGGTGACCGTGCTGGACCGGGCCGGCACGGCGCACCGGCTGCGCCTGGTCGGCGCGCTGGACCTCGGGGTGAACCGGCTCTTCGGCGGCTCCGCCGTCGCCGCGCTGACCCCGGCCGACCTCGGCACGCTGACCGGTACCGCCGACTACGCCCAGGTGGTGGTCCGGGCCACCGAGGGCACCGACCCGGCCCGGCTGCGGGACCGGATCGCCGAGGCGGTCGGCCCGGGCACGCGCGCCCTGACCGGGGCGGCCCTGCGGGACCGGCTCGCCCGGCAGGCGGCCAAGTACGTCGACGGCTTCCTCGCCGTACTGCTCGGCTTCGGCCTGGTCTCGCTCACCGTCTCGGCGTTCGTCATCTACAACACCTTCGCCATGCTCGGCGCGCAGCGGGTCCGGGAGGTCAGCCTGCTCCGCTGCGTCGGCGCCTCCCGGGCGCAGGTGCGCGGCGCCGTACTCCTGGAGGCGGGCATCCTCGGCCTGCTCGCCTCGGTCGGCGGGCTGCTGGCCAGCCTGCTCGTCGGGTACGGGCTGATCCGGGGTCGTGAGCTGGTCGCCTCGGACATCCCGCTGCACGCCCCGGTGGTGCGCTGGCCGACCGTACTCGTCGCGCTCGGCTTCGGCACCCTGGTCACGGTGCTGGCCGCGCTGGTGCCGGCGGTGGAGGCGAGCCGGGTGGCGCCGCTGGCCGCACTGCGGTCCCGGGACGCCGTCGAGGCCGGCGGCGGCCGGCGCCGCCGTACCCGAATCGCCGTCGCGCTCGGCCTGGCCGGGGTCGGCGGGCTGGCCGTACTGGTCGGGCTGCCGCTGGCCTTTCCCGGGCTGCCGCTGGTGCTCGGCGGCGGCATGGTCGCCTTCCTCGGCGCGGTGGTGGCGGCCCCGCTGCTGGTCCCCCGGGCGGTCCGGCTGGTCGGCTGGCTGCCGGCCCGGGTCTTCGGTCCGGTGGTACGGCTGGCCGTAGCGAACGCCCGACGCAATCCCCGGCGGGCGGCGGCGACCAGCACCGCGCTGACCATCGGGGTGGCCCTGATGGCGATGTTCAGCGTGCTGCTGGCGACCGCCCGGGAGCAGGCCGGACGGGAGCTGGCCGAGAACTTCCCGGTGGACTTCGTACTCGACCGGGTCCGCACCGACGGCTCCCCGGCGGCGGTACGCGGCCCGCTGCCGCCCGGGCTGGCGCAGCGGCTCCGCCCCGATCCGGCGTTCGGCACCGTCGCCGAGGTACGCCTGGCCAACTCGCCGCTGGACGACCGGATCCGGGTCTGGGCGGTACCGCCCGAGCGGCTGCACGGACCGATCCGCCCCGAGGTGACCGCCGGCAGCCTGGCCGGGCTGGCCCCGGGCACGGTGGCGGTGAGCCGGCAGCTCGCCGCCGACCGGGCCATCGGGGTCGGCGACCGGATCGCGCTCGGCCTCGGCCCACCGGGGCCGCTGACCGTGGTGGCGGTCTACGACGACAGCCCGGTCGACGGTGCCGCCCTGGTCCCCTGGGCGTCGTTCGTCGCCGCGTACGGCCCCGGGGAGCCGGACCGGCTGCTGGTCGACCTCGCTCCGGGGGTGTCGACGGCGGCCGGCCGGCAGGCGCTGGACGCGGCCCTGGCCGACCAACCGGCGGTCCGGGTACGCGGTCTCGCCGACCAGGCGGACGCGCTGTCCCGCACCCTCGACGAGCTGCTGGGGATCTTCGCGGCCCTGCTCGGCATGTCGGTGCTGATCGCCGTGCTGGGCATCGGCAACACGCTCGCGCTCTCGGTCGTCGAGCGCCGCCGGGAGTCGGCGACGGTCCGGGCGCTGGGCCTGTCCCGCCGGCAACTGGCGACCATGCTGCTGACCGAGGCGGGCCTGGCCGGTGCGGTCGGGGCGCTGTCCGGGATCACTCTCGGGCTCGGCCTCGGCTGGACGGCGGCGATGGGCCTGATCAGCAGCTACGGGCACGGGCTGCCGGCCGTACCCGTCGGGCAGCTCGCCCTCTGCGCCGCGCTGGCCGCCTCGGCGGCGGTGCTGGCCAGCCTGCTGCCGGCCCGCCGGGCCGCCCGGGCCCCGATCGTCGCCACCCTCGGCGACGACGGGTGAGCCGGGCACGCCCGTCCGTCGTTCTCCGGTAGGGACGGGTCACCGTCGTTCTCTGGTAGGACGGGTCACCGATTCCGCACAGGACGGGTTCCCGCCGCCGCCCGGCCGGCAGTATCGACGGCGGGGGCGACCACGGCGGAAGGAGGGGGCGTTGGGGGCCGGGCACGACCACGGGGGGCAGTTGACCCGGGCGGCGGAACGGCACCGGGGACGGCTCTGGGCCGCCTTCGGGCTGCTCGCCGTCCTGATGGTGGTCGAGACGGTCGCCGCGCTGGTCACCGGCTCGCTCGCGCTGCTCTCCGACGCCGGGCACATGTTCACCGACGTGCTCGGGATCGGGATGGCGCTGGCCGCGATCACGGCGGCCCGGCGGGCGGCCGGCGACCCGCAGCGGACCTTCGGGCTCTACCGCCTGGAGGTGCTGGCCGCGCTGGCCAACGCGGTACTGCTGTTCGGGGTGGCGCTCTACGTGCTGGTCGAGGCGGTACGCCGGTTCGACGACCCGCCCCGGGTCGCGGCCGGTCCGATGCTGCTGGTGGCCGTGCTCGGCCTGCTGGCCAACGCCGCCGCGTTCGGCCTGCTCCGGGCCGGGGCGCGGGAGAGCATCAACGTGCGCGGCGCCTACCTCGAAGTGCTCGCGGACCTGCTCAACTCGGTAGGCGTGATCGTCGCCGCTGTGGTGATCATCCTGACCGGCTGGCGCTGGGCCGATCCGATCGTGGCCCTGGCGGTCGGGCTGTTCATCCTGCCCCGCACCTGGCGGCTCGGCCGGACCGCCGTACGCATCCTGGTGCAGGCCGCGCCCGAGCACCTCGACGTGGCCGCCGTACGCGCCCGGCTGGCCGGCGTACCCGGGGTCTGCGACGTACACGACCTGCACGTCTGGACCCTCACCTCCGGCATGGAGGTGGCCTCGGCGCACCTGAGGCTGGACAGCGACGCGGAGGTCGGTACCGTACTCGCCGCGGCCCGGTCGGCGTTGCGCGAGGACTTCCACATCTCGCACGCCACCCTCCAGGTCGAGCCGAACACCGCCCCCGGGGGCTGCGGGCCCACCGACTGGTGACCGGTCGCGACGCTGCGTCACAGCGCGGCCGGCCGGAAACTGTCGGAATTCCGCCTCAGCAGACGTCGAGGCTCACCGATAGTTAGCGGCATCTTAAGTTTCGACCCGGTGCTTGAGGTTTTTGTCCGGATACATCCTTGCGAAGTAGGAGAATCGCGAATCTAACTCCGGCAACGCCACGTATCCCCGGGCGGCAACTGCCGGTAGGCTCGGCTCCGGTCTCCGCCGGGCGGCGCCCTCCGGCGCCTGCGGAGGCCGTCGCCTAATCGCACACGCGAGCCGGGGAACCACGTACCAGGGGTGCATCCGCTCCAGCGGTAGGGATCTTCCGTCCCGAACCCGTCAGCTAACCCGGTCGGCGGCTGACGGAAGGACATTGTCATATGCCGTTCCTGGCACCCACCCGACAGGCTCCGGCGTCCGCGCGGAGAGCCACGAGACCGCCCCGGAAGGCCGCGACGACCGTGGCCGTCGCCCTGGGCATGGTCCTCGCGGCACTCGGCGGCGCACCCGCCGCCGCGGCACCGGAGTACGCGACCCCCGGGACGCTGGCCGCGGCACCCGGCGGGGACGACATCGACGGAGGCACCGACAGCCTGCGCGAGCAGCTCCAGGCCGCCAGCAAGGGCTACCTGACCGCCAAGAACAGGTTGGCCAACTCCGTCAAGCGGCAGAATGAACTGAACCAGCAGCTCGCCGCGCTGCGTACCGAGGTGGCGACCCGGAGCGAACGGGTCGCCGAGATGGCCGACATGGCGTACCGGACCGGTCGGCTCGGGCAGGTCTCCGCCCTGCTCAACAGCGGTTCTCCGACCAGTCTGGTGGACCGGGCCGCCGCACTCGACACCATCTCGGCGAACGAGAGCCGGGAGTTGCGCGGGTTGCGGGAGAGCCTGGACAAGGAGACCCAGGCCAAGGCGGCGCTCGACAAGGAGGTCGGCGAGCAGCGCAAGCAGGTCGAGGTGATGGAGACCCGCAAGAAGCAGGCCGAACGGGCCTTGGCGGCGGCGAACAACAGCGGCGGCGCCGGCTCGGGGATCAGCGGCAGCGGCGGCGGGTCGGCGCGACCGGCACCCCGCAATCCCGACGGCTCCTTCCCCGACGAGTCGTGCAGTCTCGACGACCCGACCACCAGCGGCTGCATCACCGCGCGGACGCTGCACGCGCTGAAGCAGGCCCAGGCGGCCGGCTTCACCCGGTTCGTCTCCTGCTTCCGCAGTGGTGGCAGCGGCGAGCATCCGAAGGGGCAGGCGTGCGACTTCGCCGCCCAGCGGAACGGGTTCGGCGGGGTGGCGACCGGCGGCGACCGGACGTACGGCAACAACCTGGCGGCGTACTTCGTGCGAAACGCCGATCGACTGGGCGTGCTGTACGTGATCTGGTTCAAGCAGATCTGGCTGCCGAGCAGCGGTTGGAAGACGTACAACGGGGGCAACGGTGACCCGTCCAGCGACCACACCAACCACGTGCACCTGTCGATGAACTGATCGACCGCACCTGAGGCACCGATCGCGGACCGCCGGCACCGCCCGCCACCCCTGGGCAGTGCCGGCGGTTCTCGGTTCGCACCCGGCCGGAACCCCGACCGGGTGCACCGGTCAGCAGCCGATCCGGGTCGAGCCGAGCGCCACGTCGTCGAACCAGAGCGTGTCGGCGCCCTCGCCGTAGCTCTCCCAGCCCAGCCGCAGGTCGGTGAGGCTCGGCCGCCAGTTGGCCCGGTTGTACCACTGTCCGTCGACGTCGTGTGTGGGCGTACCGTCGGCGGTCAGCCCGGTCACCGCGGTGCCGTTGACCCAGGTGGAGAGCCGGCCCTGCGCGCCGTCCACCATGAACTCCAGGCAGGTCCACTGGTTGACCGGCAGCGGCGCGCTGAGCGCGACACCGTTCGGGCTCTGCTCCGGGAGGGTGGCGTCGTCCGAGGCCCGGTTCCACTGTAGGGCGGCGTTCTGGCCGCCCATCCGCAGGTCACGGTTGCCGTCGTTGGCGTCCCGCATGGCCAGGAAGGTCACGTGCGAGGTCGGCAGCGCGGTGGTGTGCCGGACCCAGAGCCGGGCGTAGCGGACCGCCCCGACGGCGCCGAGGTCCCGGGTGGAGCCGACGAAGACGTGGTTGCAGTAGCCGACGGCGCCGTTGATGCGTACCGACCGGGTGCCCTGGTGCGCGACCGAGGTGTCGATGCTGGCGGTGCCGCTGCCCGAGCAGTCCGGATAGCTGACGCTCCAGTCGCCGGAGGGCGCCGTGCCGGTCTGGTTCTCGAAGCCGTCGCAGAGCACCGCCGTACCGCAGCCGCTCGGCGGCGGGGTGGTCGGCGGGACCGTCGGCGGCGGGGTGACCGTCGGCGGGACGCTGGTGGGCGGAGTCGTCGGCGGCCTGGTCGTCGGCGGCGCCGTCGTGGGCGGAGTGGTCGGCTCGGCACCGTTGCACGGCTCGCCGTTGAGGGTGAACCCGGTCGGTGCCGCCGAACTGGCGGCATAGCTGCCCTGCACGCCGAACTCGGTGGAGCCACCGGCCGGCAGCGACCCGTTCCAGGCCACGTTCCGGGCGGTCACGGTCGCGCCGGACTGGCTGACCTGGGCGTTCCAACTGTTGGTGATCCGCTGGTCGCCACCGTAGGTCCAGGTCACGGTCCAGCCGTTGACCGGGGTGTCCCCGGCGGTCACCCGGATTGCGGCGGTGAAGCCACCGGTCCACTGGTTGGCCGTGTAGTCGACCAGGCAGCCGGCGGCGGCCCGCGCGGTCGGCGTCAACCCGGTGCCGAGCACGGCGACGCTGCTCGCGGCGATCGCGGTCACCGTGGCCAGGGCCAGGGAGACGCGACGGTACGGTGCGGAGATCCGCATGGGAGTTCCTCTCGGACGACTGCCGGCCCCGTCGCCGCCCCTGGCGCGTGCCGGCAGTGCTGTTACGACGACGAGTGGCCGGCGCGCGCGGCGCGTACCGCCCTCGTTGGACTCCCGTGACCAGCTCCCATGATCATCGATCCCCCACGACACCCGGCCAGCCCGTACCGGTCGCGTGACGGCGCCGACCAAGCTTAGAGACAACCATCGATACGAGCAACCGGCGCGCCCGCCCGCCCGGCCGGGCTCCCCCGTCAACTCAGGCACTCCGGCCAGCGACAATGACCGGGTGACGATCGCGCGCTCGCTGCTGCTGTTCCTGCTCGCCGCCGTCGCCGAGATCGGCGGGGCGTGGCTGGTCTGGCAGGGCGTACGCGAGAATCGGGGCCTGCTCTTCGTCGCCGCCGGCATGCTGGCACTGGCCGGGTACGGCTTCGTGGCGGCGTTCCAGCCCGATCCGCACTTCGGTCGGGTGCTCGCCGCGTACGGGGGCGTCTTCGTGGCCGGCTCGCTCGGCTGGGCCGTACTGGTGGACCGGTTCCGCCCGGACCGCTACGACCTGGCCGGCGCCGCCGTCTGCCTCGTCGGGGTAGCCATCATCATGTACGCCCCCCGCGGCTGACCCACCCTCGGCGTTTCACGATCAGCGAGCCCGCACCGGGTCGATCGGTCGATCGGCTTCCGGGCGGTCGCGCGCCGGGACGCGACCGCCCGTACGTCGAGTTGCGTACCCGGGCCGTCCACATCCGCACGACGCCACGGCGCGGTTCCGCCGGCACCATCACTGGCATGACGCTCTCTCCGCCCTGGCGAAAAGCCCTCCTCACCCTGCACGTGGTCACCGCGGTCGGCTGGTTGGGGGTCGACGTGGTGCTGCTGACCCTCGGCGTGGCCGGGGCGCGCGGCTCCGACCCGGACGTGGTCTATCCGGTGATGGCCCTGGTCGGGCAGGCCGTCTTCGTGCCGCTGAGCGTGCTCGCCTGGCTGGTCGGAGTCGCCAGCGCGCTGCTCACGCCCTGGGGCCTGGTCAGGCACCGGTGGGTGCTGGTCAAGATGGTGATCACCACCGTGATGCTCGGCGCGGTGCTCTTCGCCCTGCTGCCGAACCTCCAGGCCGCCGAACTCGGTGCGGCGACTCCACCGGATGCCCGGCAGGGCCTACTCGCGGCACCGATCGTCTCCAGCACCTTGTTGGTGATCGCCACGGTGCTCTCCACCTACAAGCCGTGGGGCCGGATCGGCCGGGCAGGTGCGGTCAGGACCGGGCAGCGGCCAGCGCGGCCGGCAGCCGGGTCGCGAGGTCCAGGTGCGCGGCCCGGGCCTGCCGGAACGCGTACCGAAACAGCGGTGCGGGTGCCGACAGGGTGATCTCGACGTCGACGCGTACCAGCCCGTCGGCCTCGCGGGTCAGCCGGGTCTGGTTCCGCACCGTGGTACGCGGCCACTGCCGGGCCACCATTTCCAGCTCGTCGGCCGCCAACCGGAGCAGGTCGGCCCGGTAGGTGACCTGGAACCGGAACGGTCCCCAGCGCAGCCGGTCGGTGACCAGGTCGCTGCGCAGCACTCCGGGCCCGGCCGGACGGGGGCGCACCCGCACGATCAACGGATGCAACTCGCCCTGCCGTCGCACGTCGCCGAGCAGCCGCAGCGCGTCGGCCGGCTCGCAGCGCGCGTGCACCCGGTATCGGAAAGATCCGGTACGCGGCACCCTCTGAGTGTAGGAGCCGGGAGGACCCGGCGCACCGGGTGGCAGACGAGCACGCGCGGCGGGTGGTCCCTCGTGCGGCTGACCAGCGAGGGCCCGGAGCTGCATGGATAGCGGCTAACAGGGTACCTAACGGGCATGAGCGGACATGTCATGGTCTTTGCCCCTGATCCGCAGTTGACGGTCACCATCGACCAGCCCGCCAACGAGACCGAGCTCCACCTGCACCCCGGCGGCCAGGGGGTGTGGCAGGCCCGCATGATCAAGTGCCTGGGCGTGCCCGTGGTGCTCTGCGCCGGGCTCGGCGGGGAGATCGGACAGGTGCTCGAACCGCTGCTGGCCGGCGAGGGAGTCGACCTCCGGGCGATCCACCGCGAGTCCAGCAGCGGCGGCTACGTGCACGACCGGCGGCGGGACGGCAAGCGCCACGAGATCGCCTCGGTGCCGGGCCATCCGCTCGCCCGGCACGAACTGGACGAGCTCTACAACCTCGCGCTGAGCGAGGGGCTGGGCGCCGAGGTCAGCATCCTCAGCGGTCCCGGCCACCCGTCCCTGGTCGCACCGGAGATCTACCGCCGGCTCGCCGCCGACCTCGGTCACAACGGCAGCCGGGTGGTCGCCGACCTCTCCGGTCCGCACCTGGCGGCCGTACTGGACAGCGGCGTGTCGGTACTCAAGGTCAGCCACGAGGAACTGCTCCGGGACGGCCTGGCCGCCGACGACGGCGAGGCGGAGCTGATCCGGGTGATCCAGGCGCTGCACGCCCAGGGGGCCGAGTCGGTGGTGGTCAGCCGGGCCGAGGAGCCGGCCCTGGTACTGGTCGACGGCGAGGTGGCCCAACTCGACATGCCCCGGCTGGAGGTGGCGGACCCGCGCGGTGCCGGCGACTCGATGACCGCCGGGGTGGCGGCGGTGCTGGCCCGGGGCGGCGACATCCGGCTCGCGGTCCGGACCGGAGCGGCGGCGGGCGCGCTGAACGTCACCCGGCACGGGCTCGGCACCGGTCGGCCGGACGCGATCGCCGGCCTGGTCGACCGGGTGAAACTGGCACCGATGCGGGTGGACCGGCAGGATCGGCTGACCCCCGACGAGCTGGCGCACCGGACGACGACGTCATGACGATCCGGGTACTGGTCACCAACGACGACGGCATCGCGGCTCCCGGGCTGCGCTGGCTGGCGCGTACGGCGGTGCAGCGCGGGCTGGACGTGGTGGTGGCCGCCCCGAGCGAGGAGGCCAGCGGCGCGAGCGCCGCGATGAGCGCGGTGGAGCGGGACGGCCGGGTGGTCGTCGAGGAGCACCCGATCGAGGAGCTGCCCGGCGTCCCGGCGTACGGGGTGGCCGGCTCGCCGGCGCTGATCACGCTGATCGCCCTGCACGGGGCGTTCGGGCCGGCACCATCGGCGGTGCTCTCCGGGATCAACCGGGGCGCGAACGCCGGCCGTGCGGTCCTGCACTCCGGCACGGTCGGTGCGGCGTTCACCGCCGCCGCGAACGGCTGCCACGGGCTGGCGGTCTCCCTGGACGTACTCTCCGTGCACGAGGCGAGCACCGGCAGCGGCGGCGCGGCAGTGGCCGTCCCCCGACCGGACCGGGACGAGCGGCGGCACTGGGCGACGGCGGCCCGGGTGGCGCTGGACCTGCTGCCCCGGTTGACCGCGGGACCGGTGGAGAGCGTGCTGAACGTGAACTCCCCCGACCTGCCGTACGAGCGGCTGCGCGGGATACGCCGAGGCACCCTGGCCGGGTTCGGACAGGTGCAGATGACGGTCGCCGAAGCCGGCAAGGGTTTCGTGCGTACCGCCCTGGAGGAATCCGGCCAGTACGTCGAGCCGGGCACGGACGTGGCCTGGCTGGCGGAGGGTTACGCCTCGGTGACGGCGATCCGGGCGGTCACCGAGGCGTCCGATGTGGATCTGTCCGGACTGGACGATCCGCGGTAAGGGGTGGGATTCCCGGTCCGCGATGATCAGACCGCGGGCCGGGGACGGTCAGGCGCCGGGGACCTTGACCTCCTCGGCGGCGGCCGCGGCGCCCGCGAAGTAGGGCTCCGGCGCGCCGAAGAGGCCGAGGAGCCCGGTGACCCAGAGCTGCCGGTGGACGAACCGGCTCGGTTCGGTGACCACGAGCTTGACGCCGCTGACCTCTGCGGTCTGGAAGCCGGCGACCATGGCGCTGATGCCGACGGAGTCGATGAAGCTGACCAGTCGCATGTTGAGCTCGATCCTGGACGGTCGCCCCTTGGTCAGAACTCCGGCGATCGCCTCACGAACCTCGTACGCCGTATCGACGTCGATTTCTCCACGAGGGGCGATCTCCACAACTCCACCAGGCAAGACCGACTTGACGATCGACAGGCTCACGCGAGCACCTCCACTCGCCCATGTCCGGGCGCCTAATCAGTACGCGGGCCGCGACCGAGAGTATTCCTCTCACGGCCCCGATCGCCACCCTTCCGGACGGGCAATCTATTCAACGAGCCGACAAACCTACCCGGTAACGGGGCAAACTACGCTAAATTTTCCTGCGCCGCCGGCTTCCGCACTTCCACCGTCACGCCCTCAGCGTAGCCGTGCCGCAGGTCGGAGCGGGCCACCGGTGCACTGTGTCGTACCTCGCCCGGCGCCGCTGCCCGCCGGTACCCGAATCCCTGTCGCCTATGCGACAGCCCGGCGGGCTGGACGAGGCCGGTGGGACCGCTGGGGCCGCTGGGGCCGGTGTCGCTCGGCGGGGCGGTTGTGCCGGGGAGCACCTAGCATGAGGTGATCCGTCCGTCTCGGGACGGGCGACCCAGGCTCGGGAAGGGACACCTGATGCTGAGGAAGCTGATCGGACTGGCTGGGGTCGGCGCGCTGCTGGCACTGGTACTCGCCTGCGGGTTCGGCGACGGAGGTGATGACGACGACGGTGACGACGACGATTTCGCCCAGCGCGCCCCCGTCGTCCTGCTCGGCTGACCACCTGCGGCACACCGGCACGAGATCCGACGGGTTCCGGCAGACTTCGGGAGGTGATCCCGGGTTTGCCAGGAAAGACGCCTGGGCACCTCCCGAAGTAGCAACCCGCAACCGCGCCGAACAGACGCCTCTGTCCGAAGTGGCCGCTTCGTTCGGCAACCGAGGAGGTAGCACGATGCTCGGAACGAACCTGCTGAAACATCAGAGCAAGCCCGAGCGGATCGCCGACCAGGCGTGGGAACACCTGACCGGCGCGATCAACTCGGCCGGCGAATCGGTGAAGTACACCGCCCGCTCGGCGCGGCGGACCGGCTCCCACCTCACCAGCCATGCCGGCGACCGGGTGGGTGCCGTGACCGACGAGGCCCGGGTGCGGGCCAGCCGGGCGTACGACGCCCTCGCCGGCCGCCGGCCGGGACTTCCCTGGGCGTGGCTGATCGGGGCGGGCCTGGTCGGCGCCGCCCTGGCCTGGGCCGCCTCCTCCGCGTCCCGGGCCGCGCTGGCCCGGGCCGAGAAGGAACTGCCCGCCAGCGACGGACTGGAGTTCGTGGACGTCGACCGGGCCAACTCACCGTTCCGGGTCGACACCACCTGATCCCCGCGGACCCGCCCGGCCGGTCGGGCGGGTCCGCGGAAGCCGGGGCCCGGTGCGTTCCCGCGCCGGGTCCCGCACGTGCGGGCCCGGCCCCTGGTCAGTCCCACGCGGCTTGGTCAGCTCCGCGCGCAGCTCACCGGTGCCGGTACGGCGTTCGCCCCGGTCCAACTGCCGAGGAAGCCGAACGTGGTGGAGGCGTTCGGTGCCAGGTTGCCGTTGTACGACACGTTCCGCACCGAAACCGACGAACCGGACTGGGTGTGCGCACCTCCCCAGATCTGGCTGATCGCCTGTCCGTTCCCGAAGGTCCAGCCCACCGTCCAGCCGGTCATCGCCGACGTGCCGGTGTTCCGCACGGTCACCTCGGCCTGGAAGCCACCCTGCCACGAGCCGGTCACCCGGTAGGCGGCCGTACACGCCCCGCTCGGCGGCGGCGTGCTGCTCGGGGTGGCCGTAGGCGGGCGGGTGGTCGGAGTCGCCGTCGGCGGCCGGGTGGTCGGGGTGGCGGTGGGCGGGTGGGAGGGGCCGCCGAGCCGGTCCGCGACCAGGATGCCCCGGCCGTTGGTGCCGAGGTAGACCCGGCCGTAGACCCTCGGGTCACCGGTCAGCGCCTCGCCCATGTTGCCGTACTGGTGCTGGTCGTCGTTGATCCGCACCCAGGCGCCACCGGCGTCGTCCGACCGGTACACCCCGCGGACGCCGTCGACGGTGGCGACCGCGAAGACCGCCGGGTACGTCTGCCCGGGCGCCGCCCGGCCGAACCCGACGTTTACCGCACTGCTCACGTTCGGCTGCTTCGTGAAGCTCGCTCCGGAGTCGGTGGACCGGAAGATCCCGGTCTCGCCGGCCAGCCAGATGTCCCCCTCGGCCCCGGCCACCGCCTTGAACTTCGCCCCGCCGCTCGGCAGCCCGGTGGCGGCGGTGGCGGCGAAGCTCTGGCCGCCGTCGGTGCTGAGGTAGAACCGGCCGGCCGAGTAGCCGTAGAACGTGTTCGGGTTCACCCGGTCGGCCTCGACGGTCGCGTTCGCCGGGATCCCGCTGGACTGGCCCCACGAGTTGCCGTACCCGACCGAGTAGACCACCTGCGCTCCGGAGTCGCCGGGCGCCCAGACGAACCGGCTGCCGTTGGCGGCCACCGCGACGGTGCCGCCGCTGTTGATCCCGCCCGGCTCCTGGGCCTGGAACCAGTTCGCCCCACCGTCGGTGGAGAAGGCGACGTGGCTGTCGTTCGGCCGGTCGGCGTCGGTGAAGTTGCCGGCCCGGACCATGACGCTCGGGTTCAGCTCGGCGAAGTCCAGGCTGGTGGTGCTGGTGAAGACCGGCTGGGTGAACATCGTCGCCGGTACGGCGTCCAGGCTGGTGTGCCGGAAACCGCCGACATCGCCGAGCCCGCTGACCAGCGGGGCGCCCGACGGCGGGCTGACCAGGTCGAGCACGGCCGTCTCCTCCAGTCCCCGCACCATCGGCCGGATGGTGACCGTGCCGCCGCTGTCCCAGTTGCGCAGGTTGGTGGTGCCGTAGATGGTGGCGCCGGTGCCGTACATCAGCCGGTTGCCGTCGAACGGGTCGATCTCCACCGACTCGTTCATCCAGCCGAGCTTCGGGGTCTCCTCCGGCGGGGACGGGTTGGCGCCGAAGGTCAGCCACGGCACCGAGCTGATGTCCATGGTGTAGCGCTTGGTCCGGTTCGGGTACGCCCCGAAGTCCCAGATCCGGGTCCAGGTCGCGCCGCCGTCCGTACTCCGGAAGAAGATCGCGTCCGGCCACCAGGAGATCTGCGTCGCCACCATGATGGTGTTCGGGTTCTGCCGGTCGATGGTCAACCCGCTGTACCCGTAGTACGCGTCGGCGCTGCTGGACGGGACCGGGCTGATCTGCGTCCACGCCCCGGTGGCCCGGTTGAACTTCCAGACGTCGCCCTTGCCGCCGTCGTACGGGCCGCCGGTGTCGCTGGTGGCGATGTAGAGGAAGCCGCCGACCGGGTCGACGACACCCTTGTGCGCCAGATAGCCGGTGGGCTGGCCCGCGATCCGCTCCCAGCTCGTACCGCCGTTGGTGCTCCGGTAGACCGGGTTGGACTTGTCCGCGACCCCGACGTAGATGGTCTGGGTGGTGTTGCCGGCGGTGCCGGTGCTGGAGTCGAAGCTCACCCAGGTCACGCCCTGGTTCTGGTTCAGGTAGCCGTTCGGGTCGGACGGGTCCTGGGCGTAGTTGCCGGCGTTCGGGAAGTTGCTCACCTTCGCCCAGGTGGCGCCGTGGTCGGTGCTGCGCCAGAGCCCGTTGCCGCCCTCGGCGCCGTAGTAGACGATGCTGTTCCGGTTCGGGTCGACGGCGAGCCGCTCACCCTGGCCCCGGCCCGGCATGTTGCCGCCCACCTTGAACGGCAACTGGTACGCCTGCCAGGTGTTGCCCTTGTCCGTGGAACGCAGGATCGCGCCGTTGTTCGGATCCCAGTCGTTGGTGTACATCCCGACCGCCGCGTAGACCCGGTTGGTCTGCACCGGGTCGGTGGCGATGCTGAGCACGCCGTTCCAGCCCCAGCGGTCCCAGCCGACCCAGTCCAGCAACGGGGTCCAGCTCTGGCTGGACTGCTCCCAGCGGTAGGCGCCGCCGATGTCGGTGCGGGCATAGATCAGGTTCCGCTCGGTGGGGTTGAAGACGATGCCGGGGACGAAGCCGCCGCCGTCGATCCGGACGTTCTGCCACGAGTACGGCTCGGCCGCCGCGGCCGAGGCTGGTGCCGCGGAGGGGCTGACGGCGACCTGGGCCACCACGGCCACCACGCCGGCGGCCAGTACCGCCGCGAGGGTACTGGCGAGACTTCTACGCATGTACGGCTCCCTGGGTCAAAGAGCTTGCGCTGGCCGGCGCGGCCGGGGGTTGGCACGCCGGGGGGACGGACGAACCGCCGGCGCGGCGGGCGTTCCGAGGCGGACGCCGGAGACGATCCGGACCAGTGCGGTCCCGCCGATCGCGCGCACGGACGGAAGACCTCCCGAGCCGGGAGCTGCCCTTGCTCCCGTGGCGTCGTCCTGGCTCCCGTAACGGCGTCGTGCAGACGTTCACACACGGCCGGACACCGTGTCAATAGTTGGACGTCTAAACTAAGCCGGTGGTGGGCCGGGCTCAGCCAAGCCGGAACACCACCGAGCCGGAGACCTCCTCGCGGGTGATGCCCAAGCCGTCGACCGGCCGGTTCAGCACCTCCTGCCACGGCGTCCCGGGCAGGTACTCCGGCAGCACCACGACGGTACGGACGCCGAGTTGACGCAAATGGTCGACGCTGAGCCGGTCGGGGAAGCTCGCCGTGATGCCGAGAGTCTGTGCCTGCGAGTCCGGGGTGAAGGCGGCGAGTCCGTTGACGATCTTCGGGAAGCCGTCGGTGGACCAGAGCATCACGCTGAACTCCAGGGTGCCGCTGCTCGGCAGCACCAGCAGCGGGCCCTCGGCCCCGCGCAACGCGGCCGGCTGCGGGATCACCGGGGCGTGCGGAGTGGTGTTGACCCCCTCGACGAGGATCAGCGCGAGCGGGATCAGTGCGACCAACCGGACCAGCGCCCTGCGGAACCCGGCGGCACGCCGCCCGGGTACCCGCCGGTCCGGCTGCTCCTCGGTGCCCGGCGGCGGCTGGTAGGCGGCCATCCGCAGCACCGGCACCGGGGTGCCCGGCCGCTCCCCCGCTTGCGGCGGCGGCGCGGCCCGGGCCGGACCGTCGTCCGGGCCGGGCTGTCCCGGTTCGGTGGCCGGCGGCTCCTCGTCCATGACCGCCGGCCCCGACTCCGATCGGGGCTGGCCGGCGGCGGGCTCGGCGGTGGCCGGCGGAATGGTGGCGGTTTCCGGTCGGGTGTCGGCGGGGGTGCCCTCCAGCGGCCGGTCACCGGACGGCTCCGCGCCGAGCCGGGTCAGCGCGGTCAGCGCACCGGCGGCCAGGATGCCGAGCAGCAGGGTCGTCCAGAGCACCAGCCGACCGGAGGTCCGGATGGCGTCGAAGCCGGGCGCGTGCAGCACCAGGGTGGCGTACCCGGGATCGCCGTCGCCGCCGAGCGTGGTGCCACTGGCCAGCCCGACGCTGACCAGCACACCGACCGTGAGCAGTATCCGGTGCCGCAGCCGCCACACCGAGAAGAACAGCCCGGCGAAGGCCAGCCCGATCAGCACGACCCCGGGCAGCAGGGTCATCTCCCCGGCGAAGCTGAGGCTCGCCCGGGCGGCAGCGTGCCGCTCGCCCCAGAGCCAGTTCTCCGGCGGCGCGACCAGGAAACCCCGCCACGGCGGCGAGAACATCTGCACGTGCGCCAGCGTCCGCCGGCCGGCCGGGTGCCGGGCCACCACCTCCAGGTAGGGCAGCGCCATCAGGATGCTGACCCCGCCGAACACCACCCCGCCGGCCAGGTCGGCCAGCAGCAGCCGTCGACCGAACGGCGGGCGGGACCGGCGCCGCCACCACGACCAGGCGTAGCCGGCCCCGGCGGCCAGGCAGACCAGTACCAGCACGTAACCGAACGGCAGCCCGATGCCGAAGCCCAGGGTCATCTGCCAGGCCGCCACCAGCCAGCCGGCGAAGGCCCAGCCGGGACGGCGCCGCTCCGGCCGGTAGCCGTGCCGCAGCGACCAGCCGTGTCCCCGGGCCAGCATTGCCAGGGCCAGCGCGATGCCGCCGATGGAGAGCACGTGCAGGTGCCCGGCCTGGGCCAGCTTCCAGGGGGCGTACCCGAAGGCGACTCCGGCCGCCGCGGCACCGATCCGGCCCGCGCCGAGCTGCCGGACCAGCGCGTACGCCCCGACGAAGGCGAGCGCGTGCACCAGGACGTACAGGATGTTGTAGCGGACCACGCCGGCCACCGGACCCTCACCGATCATCCCGGCCGGGGCGTAGCCGAGCAGGGTGTCGGAGTAGGCGTAGGTGTAGGGCTCCGGATAGAAGGTGTTGGAGTGCCACAACTGGCTGGGGTCGGTCAGCACCGCGTGGCCGCCCCAGGCGATCTGCCACGCCTGAAGGGTCGGATCCCCGATGTCCTGCGGGATCGTACTGGTGATGTCGCGCAGGGTCGGCCAGGTCAGCACCACGGCCAGCAGCAGCCCGCCGAGCACGGCCAGCGTCCACTCGTGGCTGACCAGGCGCACCAGGAAGGGGGCCCGGGGCACCCGACCCGGGCCGGACGGCGCGGCGCCGCTCTCCGGCGGTCCCGTCCGCTCGTCGGGCCCGTCGCCGGCCCGCCCGTCGCGGTCGTCGCCGGCCCGCTCGTCAGGTCCGGCCGGTGCCGTCTGCCGTTCGATCGTCATCCCTGCCCATTCCTTCCGGCCCGGGCCCTGTCCCCCGCACCACACCGGCGTCTGCCCCGGAGCACACCGGGATAGATGATTCCTGATGTTCGCCGGGACTGTCACGCCCCCGTCCGGCTCACCCCGCACGGGTGAGGGTCGCTCACCCGAGGGCGGGTCAGAGTCGAACCGCGGACGTGACCGGCGGGGCGCAGCCTACCGGTCCCCCGGACCCGTCGGAGGAGCGAGAATGGCCAGCCGCGCGACGAGCCGCAGTGACGAGGAGATCCAGCGCGACATCCTGGCGGAGTTGGCCTGGGAACCCCGGGTCCAGCCGAACGAGATCGGTGTGGCGGTGCAGGACGGCGTGGTGACGCTGCGCGGCTGGGTGGACAACTACGCCAAGAAATGGGCGGCGGAACGGGCCGCGCAGCGGGTACACCGGGTCCGGGCGGTCGCGAACGACCTCGAGGTACGCCTGCCCTCCTCGGCCGAGCGCGACGACCCCGAGATCGCGGCGGCGGTCACCCAGGCGCTGGAGTGGGACGCTTTCGTCTGCACCTGCGATGTCGACGTGACCGTCTCCAACGGCTGGGTCGTGCTGCGCGGCGACGTCGAGTGGGAATACCAGCGACGCGCCGCCGAGCAGGCGGTACGCCGGCTCGCCGGAGTCCGCGGCCTCACCAACGGGATCTCGGTCCAACCGCGGGAACGACCGGAGCGCGACGAGATCTCCGAGCGGATCCAGAGCGCACTGGTACGCAGCGTGGAGACGGACGCGGCGGGGATCGACATCCGGATCGAGGGCGACGCCGTGGTGCTGACCGGCAAGGTCCGGTCGTGGCTCGAACGCGAGGAGGCCGAACGGGTCGCGTGGTCGGCGCCGGGCGTCACGCAGGTCGACAACCACATCACCGTACGGCTGTGAGGCTTCGGGCTCGGGTCAGATCAGGTTGAGTTCCCGGGCCCGGCGTACGGCGTCGCGGCGCCGGGTGGCGTCGAGCTTGCGGTAGATGTTCCGGACGTGCGTCTTGACGGTGTTGACCGAGAGCGAGAGTTCCGCCGCGATCTCCACATTGGACAGGATGCTCTGCAGGTAGCGGAGCACCGTCAGTTCCCGCTCGGTCAGCGGTTCACCCAGTGGCGCCGCCGCCGGGGTCGTCGCACCGCCCGTCCCGTCGACGGCGTCGAGCAGCTCGTTCACCATCGGCCAGTACGCCGTACCCGAGTCGAGGTGCGCGGCGAGCAGCTCCCGTACCGGTGGATCGGCCCGGATGAAGACCTGCCGGAAGCCCTCCGGCTCCGCCAACCGCAGCACCTGTTCCAGGACGCGGGCCGCGCGCCGGTGGTCGCCGGTCAACCGGGCCGCGCTCGCGTCGAGCAGTCCGGCCGCCAGCCGCAGCGGAAGCGGCCCACCGGCCCCGGCCGGCGCCGCCCAGTCCGGCAGCGTCCGCAGGGCGGCCTGCGGGTCCCGCGCCCGCAGGTGGGCCCGGGACAGCGCCACCGCCACCGGCTCGACCGGAGCCGTTCCCCGCTCCAGTGCCGGAGTGAGCATGCCCCTGGCCAACTCGATGTCGCCGTGGTCGATCCACAGCTCCGCCTCGGCGGCGAGCAGCCAGTGCGCGAGGGGCTGCGTCTCGGCCCGGTCACCGAGCCGGCGGCGGCTGCCCGCCAGCGCCTGGTGCGCACCGGTCAGGTCACCCCGGTCACGCAGCAGCCGAGCCTGGATGATGCCGGCCAGTCCGTGCACGAGCGGTTCGTCGACGTACTCGGCGGCCCGGACGCCGAGCGCCAGATTCGCGTCCGCGTCGTCCGGCCGGTCCCGGTGCAGCGCGACGAGCGCCTGCGCGAGATAGCCGTGTACGCCGTCGGCCGGCCGGACCAGCCCGCCGAAGGGCGCCGTGCCGAGTGCCGCGCGGGCTGCCTCGTCGGCGCCGGTCAGTTCGCCGCGGATCGCCCGGACCAGCGCCAGCCGGCCCAGGCAGAGCCGACGGGCCCGGGGCAGCTCCGCCCGGGTCGCCTCGGCCAGCCCGTCGGCGATCTCCGGCTCGGCGGCGGTCGGGTCGCCCGTCCCGAACCGGATCGTCCCCGGCACCAGCCTGGCCACCGCCCTCACCTGGAGTTCGAGGTCGTTCCGGTCGGAATCCCCGCCGCCGGCCAGCGCGACACCGAGCCGCCCCAGGTCGGGCGGGTCCCCCAGACCGGAGTCCGACGGGCCGGCCCAACCCGCCGCCGCCACGTCGGCACGGCCGAGACCGAGGACGTCGGTCCGGGCAGCGTCGGGCAGGTCATGGCTGCCCGGATCGAGAAGGTCGGTCCGAGCGGAGTCGGGCAGGGTGAGCCGGCCCAGGTCGATCTGGTCGGCGTCCACGTACGCCTCGACATCGACGCCCACGACCGGGCTGCCGTCGAGGTCCAGCCGGGCGGCCGGGGCCGGGCCGAGCAGCGCGCCCGGGTCGGCGGTGACCGCCGCGACGTCGGCCTGGCCGGCCAGCGGATCCGGGCGGAGTAGGTCGGCGGCCCCGGCGCGTACCGCCGGTTCGTCTCCGGCCGACTGGGCGGCGGCGAGCCGCAGGGCCGCCGCGATCCGCCGGAACCGGTGCCGGCGGGCGGGGTCGAGCAGGTCGGTGTGCTGGGCGGCCAGCGCGAGGTAGCCGGTGGCGGCGGCCGGCTCACCCCCGTCCAGCCGGTCCGCGGCACAGGCCAGACCGAGTTCCGGGTCGGCACGGACCGCCTCCGGGGACGGTGCCGGCGGCGCCGGCCGGGTCGGGGCGTACTGGCCGTAGGGGACGAGATCCGGCCAGTGCCGCAGCAGCACGCCGATCGCGTACGGCCAGTCGTGCGCGGCGAGCGCGTGCCGGAGCGCCTCGGCCGGCAGCTCGTGCGCGGTGAACCAGGTGGCAGCCCGACGGTGCAGCTCGGCCACCTGGTCAGCGGGGCGGCGGGCCAACTCGGACCGGAGCAGTTCGCCGAGCATCGGATGGCACCGGTACGCCGCCGGCCGGCCGCCGAGCGGGATCACGAACCCGCCGAGACGGTCCAGTTCGGACAGTACCCGGGCCGCGTCGGTGCGCCCGGTCAGCGTGTCCAGCAGCTCCGCGGAGAAGCCCTCGACCAGTGACGCCCGGCAGAGCACCTCGCGGGCGTCACCGGAGAGGCCGGCGAGCAGTTCCTCGGTCAGATAGTCGCCGACGTCCGGATGTTCTCCGGTGAACTCGTCCACGAACCGGGCCGGGTCGGGGTGGCCCGGCAGGGCGAGCGCGGCGAACCGCAGACCGGCGGGCCAGCCCTCGGTGCGGTTGACCAGCCTGCGGGTCTGCTCCGGCGGCAGCGGCTCCCCGTACGCGGAGAACAGGTCGGCGACCTCGTCGGGGCGGAACGCCAGGTCGGTGGCGCGGATCTCGGTCAGCTCCCCGCTGAGCCGCCAGCGGTGCAGCGCGAGCCCTGGGTCGGTACGGCAGCCGATCACCAGCCGCAGCCGGCCGGCCGTGTGCCGGAGCAGGAACTCCAGCCCGCTGGAGACCTCGGGGTCGTCCACCTGGTGCAGATCGTCCAGGATCAGGGTCGCCGGCCCGGTACGCCGGGCCAACTGCTCGGCGAGGGACTCCAGCCCGTACCCCGGATCCGGTTCGTCCGGTTCCTGCCCGTCAACGGCCGGACGCAGCGCAGCGTACAGATATGACCAGAGCCGTGCCCCGCCGTCACCCGGCTCCAGCGAGAGCCAGCCCACCGGGCCCCGGTCCGGGCTCTTCCCGGCCCGGCCGTCCGTCGCGTTGCGAGCCCGGCACCAGGAGCTCAGCAGCACCGTCTTGCCCCAGCCGGCCGAGGCCGAGACCAGGGTCAGCGGGCCGGCCGTCCCGAGGTCGAGCAACTGGAACAGCCGGGGCCGGGGCAACAGCACCGCCCCGGAGCGCGGCGCGGCGGCCAGCTTCGCGGTGAGCAGCGGCGGCGCCAGACGCCCCGCCCCGCCGTCCGGCCCGGCGGGTGCCCTGTCGGTGGCCGGCGCGACCGTTCCGGCCAGGTCCTCGATCCGTTCCAACAATGCCCCACCTCCTGCGGCCCGTCCCGACGCGACGGCCCGAGGCGGATACCCGACCCGACGCGGTTCACCCCTTGCGGACGACCCTGGTTCACCCGGCACCGCCGGACGATGACGGCCCAGGAAGCGGAGGAGGGCGATGGACGTACCCGACCGGCAGGCCGCCGCCCGCTCCCGGTCGTACGCGGTGACGATCGACCGCCCACCCGCCGAACTGGCACCGGACGGGCAACTCCCTGAGCCGGTGGCCAGCCTCGGTCCCGGGGTGACGGTGACGCTGCGCCCGGCGCCCGGCGGTCGCGGCACGGAACTCGTCGCGGTGCTGTGCGAGGACGAACCGCTCCCGCTCGCCAGGCTGTCGGCGCGGCTGCTCGGCGAGGACCGCCGGGCGGCGGTACGCACCGCGCTGCGCCAGGCGAAGCAGTTGGCTGAGACCGGCGAGGTGCTGCGGTGAGAGCGCCCTGCCGGCAGGCCAGCGTGACGTCACACGGATCCCGGATTTCCTGGATCTCCGGATCCCTGGTGTCACCGGGGTCCCTGGATCTCGGCCCGGTCGGTGGCGGCCACTCGGGCCGGGACGGGCACGGCGCAGCGGCGGTCCGGCTCGCGGAGGGCGGGCCGGACCGCCGGCACGACCGCCTCGCCGGCCGGCCGGGGTGCCGCCTTCCCCGGCCGGCCGGCTCTGCCGGCGGTCGTGCCCGGTCGTCAGCCGTTCCTGGCTGCTCCCGCCATTCCTGGCTGCTCTCGCGGTTGTCGTCCGGCGGTCAGCCTCTCCCCGGCCGCCCTCCGGTGCGCTGTCGAGGTTGACGGGTTCAGTAGACGAAGACGCTCTTCGCCGGGAAGGTGAAGGACGGGGCGCTGCCACTGAGCAGCATCGGCCGGCCGGTGCAGTCGTCGTTGACGTAGAGCAGGGCCGCCCGGCTGTTCGTGTTGATCCACGAGTGGGCCCGCTCGCCCCAGCCGTGCTCGACCAGGTCGACACAGGCCCCGACGGTCGGGTCCAACGCGGAAACGGTGAACCGTGCTCCGGCGTACGAGGTCCCTTCGAACAGGCACAGCGCCCGTAGGAACTCACAGGTACCACTGCTCGTCGCCGACGTGTCCGCCAATGCCGGGGCGGCCGCCGCCGGCCCGGCGTACGCGCCGCCGATAATTGCAGCGGTGGTCAGCGACAACAGTACTTGGAGCCCTTTCCGGTAATTGACGCGCGATTTACGCATGGTGTTTCCCCCTTTTCTGACCAACTCCGGGAACGATGGCGGAAGGCAGGGAGGGGTCCTGTCCGGTAAACCGGGTGCGGGGTGTGTCGGGGTACGGCTCGACGTCGACGCCTGGGCTGGTGGCACGGGGGGCCGGGTGTAACGCCGCAACACCCGGAACGCCTCGTACGCCCGCAGCCCGATGTGCCGACGTATCCGCAGGTGACGCCGCCCCGCCCAGCACTGGTGGCGCTCGGGAACGAAAGCGGTCGCCGGACCGCCCGATGCCGGCCCGTGACCGGCAGGCGGCGGCGCGGGCATAGCCTGCGGTGGCCGTGGCCCGCGTGGTGTCAGCGAGTCATCGATCGGGTTCTTGCCCGGCACGCCATTGTGCGGCATCGAACAGCGAAATTCTCACACTCACGCGACGCCCCCGTACGCGGTCCTCGGTGGAGAAACAGGAATTACCCCGGCCAAGCCATCAAACAGCGTCGATACCATAACACGCTGTCCCGATGGCCACAACCAACCCGCAACCCGATTCGACACCGTTTATTTCAACCGTTCTATAACCACCCAAGGCCGACGTACGACTACGGCGGTACAGTTTCCGGCCCGTTACGTGTTTCTCGTACGCCGCTGCGGCGGCCGCCCCGCCCCGCCCCGGCCGGCGACCCGGCGCGGGCCCGGCGAACTGGTCGCCGGGCCCGGGTCGGGGTCTTCGAGAACGGGGGTCGGTCAGGAGGGTAGACCGCCGACCTGGGTGTTGATCCAGGACCGGATGGCGGGCAGGTCACCGTAGATGGACGGCCCGGTCGCGCAGGTCGAGTTGCTGTTACCCGCCCGGCTGGTCGCGCCGATCAGGTTCCACCGGCCGTCGATGCTGCGCACCTGCGGGCCACCGGAGTCGCCGTAGCAGGCGCCGGCGTTCCCGTTCGTGTTGTTGGTGCAGATCTCGTACGTGCCGTTGATGCCGGAGCAGCGGTTGTCGGCCACGATCGAGGTGTCCAGCTCGTTGGCGACGGTCGGCGCCGAGCCGCAGCCCCGGACCGGGCAGGTCTGCCCCCAGCCGATGATCCGGGTCGCCGTACCGACCGCGCCAGAGGTGCTGGGAATGACGGCGGGGGCATGGCTCACCGAACTGCCGAGCTGGAAGAGCTTCACGTCGATGGAGGGGTGGTTCACCGCTCGTACCACGCTGACCACCGTGCCACCGCTGGTGCGGTTGACGCTGCCCACCCGTACCGAACTCGGTGTCGGGCAGTGCTTGGCGGTGACCACCCAGTTGGCCTTGATCAGCGAGGCCGAGCAGCCCGAGGAGTAGACCAGGAACGAGTAGTTCTCCGACGCCGGCCGGCCGTTCACCACCAGCGTGCCGACGCCGCCGTCGCCGTCGGTGGCCTCCGGTGCGGGCTCACCGGAGGCCGCCGGCACGTTCGCGTACCCGGTCGACGGCGCCGCCGAGGCGGTGGCCGGCAGGGACAGGCCGGCGGCGACCAGCGCGGCCACCAGGCACGTACGCCGGACGAGTACGCGCGCCGAGTGCGGTCGGGACATGACTGACCTCCAGGGGTGTCGGAGTCGTGGTCAGGCAGCACACTAGCGCCGAATAGATGAATGTAGATACATATCCCTTCTCCCCTACCACCGCACGATGCGCCGGGCGGGCCGGACTCGGCGGGTTGACCCTCGACCCGGTCGAGGGGGCAGAATGCCTGCTCATGGACGGGGGTGGCCGGCTTCTCGGCATCGGCGAGATGGCCCGGGCGAGCGGCCTGAGCATCAGCGCGCTGCGCTTCTACGACGGTGCCGGCGTGCTGGCACCCGCGTCGGTGGACCCCGGCACCGGTTACCGCCGGTACGCGCAGCGGCAGCTACCGGCCGCCCGGCTGCTGGCCGGCCTGCGCCGGATCGGGATGCCGCTGGCCGAGATCACCCGGGCACTGGAGCTGCGCGGCTCGGATCCGGCCGCCGTGGCACGGCTACTGGACGCGCACCTGCGCCGGCTGGAGGAGGGGCTCGCCGACGCCCGCCGGGAGGTGGCCCGGCTCCGGGTACTCTGCGCCGCCGCCGAACCGTCGGCCGAGCCGGAGGTCCGGCTGACCGTACCCGGACGGGAACTGGCGGCGGCGGTCGACGCCGTCCGGTTCGCGGTCGGGGCGGATCCCGGGCTGCCGATGCTCGGCGGCGTGCACTTCGAGTTCGACCGGGACGTGCTCCGGCTGGTCGCCACCGACCGGTACCGGATGGCCGTCTCCGAGGTCTGCGCCGACCCGGACAACCTGAGTGGCGGCGGGGCGGCATCCGGGATGACCCGGTTGACCGTGCCGGTCGCGTTCGTCGACGCGGCCCGGGCGCTGCTGACCGGCGGCTGGCCGGCGACCCTCACCCTCGACTCCGCCGCCGTCAGCCTGCGGGTGCGGGACCGACGGGTCACCGGTACCCCGATGGAGCACGAGTTTCCGGACTACCGCCGGTTGCTGCGCACCGCGACCGGCGGGCCGGACCGCCGCCGGGTGACCGTCGACGTGGCCGGGTTGCGCGAGCGGCTGACCGCCGCCGAGACCCGGATGGTGGTACGGGCGGACGACGGCGCCCGCTGCGCGGTCAGCGTCCTCGCGGTCGACGACACGAACCGGCTGACCGTCTCCCCCGCCGACACCCCGACCGCACCGACCGATCCGGTGGTACGGGTCGGAGTCGACCGCGAGTTCCTGCTCGACGCCCTGGACGCGGTCGGGGCGGGCCAACTGGTCCTCGAACTCGACGGGCCGATCCGCCCGCTGGCGGTACGCCGGCTCGACGACGACAGGGCCTTCTCCATCCTGATGCCGGTGCGGATCTGAGCGCCCCTCGGCTCGGTCGCTCCTCTTGGCTCAATCGGTCCGCTTGGCTCAGTTGGTCCGCTTGGCTCAGTTGGTCCGCTTGGCTCGGCGGTCCTCCTGGGTCAGGCGTCCTCGCCCAGCTCGGTGAAGAGGGTCAGTTGCAGGTGAGCGGGCGCCGCCAGCCGCGAGTTCAACGAGTTCCAGGGCGTACGTGTCGGCTCGGCGATCACCGTCGCACCCGCATCGGCCAGGGTCGCGGTGACCGCCGGGGCGTCGTCGACCTCGAAGGCGACCCGGATGTGCCCGGCGACCCGGCGGCCCACCTCGACCTCGTCGATGTACTCGGCGTGTCCCGGATCGGTGATCTCCAGAGTGGCCCGGCCGGCCTCCAGGATCGTGACCCGGCCGTCCGGCGAGGAGAAGGCGGCCCGCTCCGGCAGGCCCAGCACGTCACGGTAGAACCGGAGGGCCTGGTCGTAGTCGTCGGTCGTGACCACCAGCCGGAGTTGCCGGACCGGAGACGGCTCAGTCATGACCCCAGTCTGGCACGCGGCCGGCCCACTGACGCTCCGCAGGCGCCCGTGCATCGCCGACTACCGCCGACCGCTGCCGCGACCGCACACGTGATACCCGGAACAGCCCGAATGACCGGCCGGGAAGAGTTGATCACCTACAGTAGTTGGATGGCTTTTGTCCGCTTCACCCAGATAGCCTCGGGGCGGGCACGCCGCCGGGCCGGTGCCGCGCTGGTCGTACTCGGCGGGATGCTCGTGCTGGCGATGGTGGTGGTCAACGACGCGCCCGGGCCACCGAGGACGGTCGACCGGCCACGGGCGGCGGACCAACACCTGCCGACCCCGGTCGCCCCGGGCACGCCACCGAGCACCGAGCCGACGCTGCCCGCGGCGCCGCCCCCGGCGCACCTGCCGGTGATCGACTACCGCCCCGCCCCGGGCGGCTTTCCCGAGGACCCGACTCCGATGTCGACGGTACGGCTCAGCGAGGGCCTCCGGCCGATCCGCCGGGTCGCCGCGTACGACGCACCGGGCGGCCGGCCCCGGGCCTTCCTCGCGCCTGCCATCAGCGGGGTGCCGGTGACCATGCCGATCGTGGCGCGCCGAGCGGGCTGGGCCGCCGTGCTGCTTCCGTCGGCGAACCGGACCATCGCCTGGGTGCCGCCCGGGCCGTGGAGCACCGCGGAGCTGCGCGACCTGCTCGTGGTGGTCCGGCAGACGCACCGGCTGTACTGGTATCGGGACGACCGGCTGGTCCGGTCCTGGCCGGTCAGTGTCGGCACCTCGGCCACGCCGACCCCGCTGGGCAGGACATTCATCCTCGGCCGGTCGACCCTGCCCGGCCGGGTGTACGCGGACACCGAGGTCTTCGCGCTCGGCGCCGTACCCGACGAACCGAATTCGGTACCGTCCGGGCTGCGCGGCGCGCACATCGGCCTGCACGCCTGGTACAACGCCCGCCAGCTCGGCCGCGACAACAGCAACGGCTGCATCCGGATAGCCCGGAAGGCACAGGAACTGCTGCTCGCCGAGATGTCCGCCGGCACCGAACTGCTGGTGCTCGACCGGTTCTCCGCTCCCGAGCGGCTCGCCGGCCCCGGCCCGGTCCCCGTGGTGGCCCGCTGACCGCTTCGGGCGATACCGACCGGGCTGGCCCTCCGGCCGATCGGCCCGCCCGCCCACGCTCAGGTCGAGAGGATCTGAGCCGGCCGCCCCTCGGTGGGCGCGGGTCGCTGCCCCCGGCCGAGGTGGTCCGAGCAACCGGCGGGGTGCTCTGGCCCGCCGATCCGGGCTACAGGTCGCGGCGCATGCAGACCCGGGGCCACCGGTCCAGCCCGTGTGCCGCCTCGCGGGCCCGGATCGCGGCCAGCCCGGGGCTCAACTCCCGCTCGTCGAGGACGACAAATCCGCACCGGGAGTAGTACGGGGCGTTCCACGGCACGTCGGTGAAGGTGGTCAGGGTCAGCGCCGGTACGCCACTGGCCGCCGCGTGCGCGGCGAGGTGCGCGATCAGTCGCCGGCCCACGCCCCGGCGGGCGGCCCGGGGGTGCACCGAGACCTGTTCGACGTGCAGGTTGCCGTCCACCGGCTCGGCGACCAGATAGCCGACCGGCAGGTCGTCGGCGTCGACCGCGACCCAGGCCAGGCCGGCGCGCTGATGCCGGGCCAGCTCCGCGACGGAGGGTGGTTCGTCGTCGGCGATCTCCGGCATCCCGATGTCCCGGAAGGCCCGTCCGGCGGCCCGCTCGATGTCCCGCAGCCCGGGCAGGTCCGGCTGACGGGCCGGTCGGATCCGCATCGGGTCATCCTCCCGGCCCGGCCAGCGGGCGGCCAGCGATTTCCGCCCGGGGTCACGTCCGGCTGTAGGTGACGAGGGCCGCGCCGGAGGCGAAGGTCCGGGTGTCGGTGACGGTGAACGGGACCGGCTGGAAGGCCCCGCCGAAGAGCGGGATGCCCGCGCCGATGACCAGCGGATAACGCTTGACGATCAGCTCGTCGATCTCCGGCAGCAGGGTGCCGGCCAGGCGGCCGCCGCCGCAGAGCCAGATGTCCAGTCCGGCGGTCTGCTTCAGCTCCCGGACCAGGGCCACCGGATCGGAGTCGACGATCTCCACCGTCGGGTCCGATCCGGTCAGGGTGCGGGAGAAGACGTACTGCCGGAGGTGGGCGTACGGGCTGGTGATGCCCTCCCGCAGGGCGGGTTCGTAGCTGTGCCGACCCATCAGGACGGTGTCGAACCGCCGGTTCGGCGCGTCGGTCAGCCCGAACACCGCCCGCAGGCCCGTGGGGACGGTCTCGGGCTGTTTCTCGTTCATCACCGCCGTCAGGTCCGGGTCGATCGGGAAGAAGTCGTACTCCCCGCCGGGACCGGCCAGGTAACCGTCGACGGTGCTGGCGACGTAGTACACGAGCTTTCGCATCTGTCTCCTCGACTGCTGGAAAGGGGTTCCTCCGCTGACCACTCCCGTTGGAGTACTTCAGGTGGAGTGGTCTGAATGTAGTACTACACTTGCAGTGGTGTCAACGGGGGTGCCGCGCCTCCGGAGAGAGCGAGGAGGCTCCATGCGACAGAACCCGGCCCGACGGACGGCGCTGCTCGACGCCGCGATCGAGGTACTCGCCCGCGACGGCTCGCGCGGGCTGACCTTCCGGGCCGTCGACGCGGAGGCGGGGGTGCCCACCGGCACCACCTCGAACTACTTCGCCAACCGGCAGGATCTGCTGGGCCAGGTGACGCAGCGGACCCGGGAACGCCTCACCCCGGTCGAGGCCGAGGTGGCCGAGACGATGCGGGCGCCCCGGGACCGTGCCCTGGTCACCCGGCTGATGCAGGACCTGCTCGGCCGGATGCGCCGGGACCCGAGCAGCTACCTCGCCATGCTCGAACTCCGGCTGGAGGCCACCCGGCGCCCCGAACTCCAGGCCGCGCTGACCGAGGTGTTCAGCGCGAACCTCCAGGACAGCATCGAGTTCCATCTCGGCGCCGAACTGCCCGGCGACCGGACCACGCCGCTGCTGCTCTATCTCGCGATGAGCGGGTTGCTGGTCGACGAACTCACCGTGCCCGAGGTGCTGGCGCCGTTTCCGCTCGACCAACTGATCACGGAGATGGTCGACCGGATCCTGCCGCCGGAGACCCCGACCGCCCCGTCGTCCTGACGCCACCCGCGCCCTGAACAGGTCGGCGGCCCGCCCGCCTTCATGATCAGTTCACCGGGTCGCCGGATCCGGTTCCGCCCGCCGAGCGGTTGGCCGGAGAGGGTCGGACGGTACGCCGACGGGTCGGGCAGAACGACGACTGACGAGGGCACGACGCTCGTCCTCGGCCGGTCCACGCGACCCGGGACGTACCCGAATCCCGATGGAGGAGATCATGCCGACCCGTACCCGGATCGCCGCCGGACTCGGCGCCTCGGTCGCCGCCGGCGCGGTCGCCCTGGCCGCCGGCCTCGTGCCCGCCCAGGCGTCCACGCCGGCCGTCGTCGCCCCCGCGCCCGCACCGAAGCCGGCGGTGGCCGCCGCCGAGCCGCCGGTCCTCTCGGCCACCCTGACCCGCAGCTACGACGCCTTCGACGCCCACCAGGGCGTCGCCGTCGACGACCGGTACTTCTACGTGGTCGACAACCGCAGCATCACCAAGCACGACAAGGCGACCGGCCGGCCGCTGCTCCAGTTCGCCTCGAACTCCGGCGGCCCGATCATCCACCTGGACAGCGGTGTGGTGGTCGGCAACCGGCTCTACGCCGCGCACTCCAACTACGACGAGTCGCCGATGGAAAGCTCGATCGAGGTCTTCGACACGAGGACGATGCGGCACGTCGAGACGTACAGCTTCGGGATCTTCCGGGGTTCGCTGACCTGGCTGGACCGGCACGACGGAGCGTGGTGGGCCGGGTTCGCCAACTACGACGAGATCGCCGACGGCGGGACCGAGCCGTACGGGGAGACGTACAACACCCAGGTGGTCAAGTTGGACGACAGGTTCCAGGTCGTCGAGGCGTGGACGATCCCGAAGCCGATCCTCGACCGGTTCACGCCGATGAGCAACTCCGGTGGCTCCTGGGGGCCGGACGGCCGGCTCTGGCTGACCGGCCACGACCTCGGCGAGGCGTACGTGCTGCGGCTGCCGTCCGCCGGCTCCGAACTGGAGTGGGTCGGCACGGTCACCCTGCCGGGCGTGGAGGGCCAGGGCATCGCCTGGGAGCACGCGGGCACCCGGTCGAAGCTCTGGACCATCAAGCGCTCCACCAAGCAGGCGTTCAGCTACACCGTGCCGTTCCGGTCGATCGCCAACCCGACGACGCCGACCTGGCAGGTTCTCGGCCCGGGTAACTTCCAGCAGTGACCGCCCTCCGCTGACGGAATGCCGGAGCCACGCACCTCGATCGGCGCCAGCGATGCCCAAGCCTTCGGGAGGCCGCGCTCGGTCCACGCGAGTCGGCGCAGTTGATCGCAACGATCGCGGCGGAGGCGACATGAGTGAGAGCCTGCCGCCGGTGGCTTGGCGCATCAGTAGCCGAAGCTCGGACGGCGGTGGCAGTTGCGTGGAGGCGGGACCGGTACTCGACGGGTCGGGGCGGGTGGCGCTGCGGCACAGCAAGGCACCGGACGCGGCGACCATCGTCTACACCCGAGCCGAGTGGGACGCCTTCGTCGCCGGAGTCAAGGACGGCGAGTTCGACTTCCACACTCCTGCTTGATCATTTCGACACGGCCAGCGCCCCGCCATACCGGCCGGGGCGCTCGCCGTACCATCGTCGCGAGATCAGCCGTATAGGAGCAGCCGATGATCACCGATGCAACGCTCGCCCGCATCAACGAAGGGGTGCAGTTGCATCATCATCAAGGCCAACCTGAGGCTGCTCGCGACTTGTTCGCACAGATCTGGGACGAGATCGGCGGGGAGCGGGGCGATCCTCTGCACGTTTGCGTCCTCGCGCACGCGATGGCCGATGTGCAGGACGACATCCACCAGGAGCTGGTCTGGGATCAGCGAGCGCTGGCGGCGGCCGACCTGCTCACCGATGCCCGGGTAGCGGAGGCTGGGGTGATGCTGCCGGTGGCCGGTTTGTATCCGTCATTGCACCTCAACCTGGGTGAGTGCTATCGCAAGCTCGGCGACCTCGGCCGTGCCCGCGAGCACCTCCAGCGTGCGCAGGCGGGGATCGGCGCGCTTGGCGATGACGAGTACGCACAGCTCATCAAGGGCGGCCTGGACCGGCTGGCGCGGCTGCTGACCTCCGAGTAGGCACGCGCTGCCGAAGAGACATCCTGCCCGCCCCCACACCGGGACGCTCGTCGTCGCGGCTGCCTCGCCCCAGCCCGAACCGCTCCGACCGGAGCACCCGTTCCGGCGAACCCGTTCGACGCAGGCCGATCGCCCCGATGCAGAGCCAGAGGGCGTACGACCACAGCATCACCCGCTCGGCGAGCCCGGTCGCCCGCCGAGCACCCTGGCCCCCGCCTGCCGCCGATCCCGGTCCAGCAAGGTTCCAGTCGGCGTCCAGTCCCACCTGGCAGTCTCGCCGGAGTCGATAGATCGACATCTACGTCTACCGCTGAGGTTGGGTCGGTCCGGTGAGCGAAGAGTCTGGCACGTTCGGCGTGTTGGTCCGGGGATACCGGACCCGGGCCGGGTTGACCCAGGCCGCTCTGGCGACCCGGGCCGGAGTGGGCGTACGGACCGTACGCGATCTGGAGCACGACCGGGTGACGCAGCCGCAGCACCGGGTGCTGACCCGGCTGGCCGCCGCCCTCGACCTCTCCGCCGCCGAGCAGGCCCGACTCCGGTCCACCATCGCTGGCCGGCCGACCAGGCCGGACCGGTCGCTCCGGATCGACGTGCTGGGTCCGCTGCGGATCCGGCACGGCGACCGGCCGGTCGACGTGGGGCCGTTGAAGCACCAGCTCCTGCTCGGTCTGCTCGCCGTCCAACCGGACCAGCCGGTGCCGATCTCGGACATCGTCGACGTGCTGTGGGATCGTCCGCCGCGTAGCTGCCGCGGCCTGATCCAGACGTACCTGACGAGGGTGCGCCGGCTCGTCGGCGCCGCGTACGCCGGCCCGGCCACCCCGGTCATCGTCCGCGACCGCCACGGGTACCGACTCGCGTTGCCGGCCGACCGGGTCGACGCGGGACGCTTCCGGGCCCTGGCCGAGCGGGCCACCCGGGCGCACCGCCGGGGCCAACTGGACCGGGCGGTCGAGCTCTTCTCCGCCGGGCTGGCCTGCTGGCGCGGACCGTTGCTGGCCGGCTGCGGGCCTGGGCTGCTCCGGCATCCCGCCGCGACGGCCCTGTCCCGGCACCGGTTGGACTGCGTGCTGACCCTGGCCGACCTGGCCTTCTCCACCAGCGCCGCCGGTCGGGTGACCACGCCGCTCGCCCAGGTCGCCGAGGTAGAACAGTTGCACGAAGGGCTGCACGCCCGGCTGATGCTCGCCCTGGCGGGCACCGGACAACAGGCGAGCGCGCTGCGGCTCTTCGGCCAGTTGCGCGAACGGCTCGCCGACGAACTCGGGGTACTGCCCGGCGCCGAACTCCGGGCGGCGCATCTGCGGGTGCTGCGCCAGCAGGTACCCGGTGCCGACGGCCGCCCGGCGTGACGGTCAGGAGTTCGAGATCACGTACGCGTTGGGCGAGGAACTGCCCCAGTTGACGACGCAACTGCTCACGTGCACGGGTCCGTAGACGATCCGCCAGCCGCCCGGGATGGGCGAGAACTGGCACACCGTCAGGGACGAGCCGGCGGGCATTCCCTCCGCCTGCTGCACGAAGAGATAGCTGGCCCGGGTGCTCGGGTCGCAGATCCCGGCGTACGCCAGCACGACCCAGCCGGCCGGCACGCTGCCACAGGACCAGCGCTGATCACCGGGTGCCGCCTGAGCCGGCGCCGGTGGCGCGACCAGTGCGGCTCCGATGACTGCCGCGGCCAGTACGGCGAGGATCCGACGCATCTTCCTGCTCCCATCGCCCGGGGTGTGCGGTACCCCCGCAACGCTATGGGCCGGCGCAGGGCGTACCTCCGGTAGCGGGACGTGCGCCGCGCCGGCTCCGGCCCACCGCGCCTGGCCTGGGCGGACCCGGGCCGCACCGCAGCGGAGACCGGCAGAACCGGCAGAACCCGGCACGCCGCCGGAAGTGCCGACGGACAGCAGGGCCACCGGACGGCAGGGCCGGGCGTCAGTTCGTCCGGTCCGCCGCCCGGAGTTGGTAGCTTCCTAATGGTCAAGACGCGAGCAAGCATCAGGGGGACGCCAGTGCTCGTCATCGCCCACCTCAGCGACACACATCTCGACAGCTCCCCCCGGTCGGCCGAGCGGACCGCCCGGGTGATGGACTACCTGCACGCCCTGCCCCGACCGGTCGACGCGATCCTGGTCACCGGGGACATCGCCGACCACGGCGAGGTGGCCGAATACGAGACCGCCGCGAAGCTCCTCGCCTCGCCGCTGCCCGTGCTGACCTGCCCCGGCAACCACGACGTGCGGGACGCGTACCGGAAGGGTCTGCTCGGCGACGCGCGCGGCGGGACCGGCCCGATCAACAGCCGGCACGACGTGGCCGGTGCCGTCTTCCTGCTCGCCGACTCGTCGGTGCCCGGCCGGGACGACGGGCACCTCGACGCGGAGACCATGGGCTGGCTCGCCGACGAACTGGGCTCGACGCCGGCCGGGGCGCCGGTCTTCGTCGCCTTCCACCACCCACCGGTCGCCCTGCACCATCCGGTGATCGACCCGATGCGCCTGCTGCCGGCCGAGCCGCTGGCCGAACTGCTCGGCACCCATCCGCAGGTCGTCGCGGTGCTGACCGGGCACTTCCACACCTCCGCCGCGAGCACCTTCGCCGGCCGGCCGCTCCGGATCGCCCCCGGGGTCGTCTCCACGCTCCGGCTGCCGTGGGAGGGCGACGGGCCGCTGGTCGACCTGGCCCAGCCGCCCGGGGTGGCGTTCCACGTCTACGACGACGCGGGGCTGCTGACCACGCACTACCGGGTGGTGGTCTGAGCCGTGCACGGCATCGCCGTACTCGGCTTCCTGGCCGCCGTCGCGCCGATCACCGCGACCCCGGGCACCAGCCTGACCCTGGTCGTCTCGCGGGTCGCCGCCGGCGGGCGCCGACAGGGCTGGTGGGTGATCCTGGGTACCCTCACCGGCCTCTACGTGCACGCCGTCCTCGCCGCCGTCGGGCTGGCCGCGCTGGTGCTCCGCTCGTCACAGGCGTTTCTGCTGGTCAAGCTGCTCGGGGCCGGCTACCTGGTCGGCCTCGGACTGTGGCTGCTCTGGTCGGCGACCCTCCGCCGTCCATCGAGCACGGTGGCCGGGCCGTCGGCGCCCCGGGCTCGGCGGCTGCCGTGGCGCGGGCACCATCCGTACCTCCAGGGGTTTCTCGGCAACGTGCTCAACCCGAAGGCGGCGGCGGTCTACCTGACCCTCGCCCCGCAGTTCCTCGACGTCGACGGTCCGGTGCTCGTCCCGATGCTGGTACTCGGCACGGCGCACGCGGTAATGGCCGGCTGCTGGCTCGCCGGCTGGACCGCGATCTCGGGCGCGGCCGCCCGACTGCT
Organism: Plantactinospora sp. ZYX-F-223; assembly: GCF_039649625.1. Taxonomy (NCBI): domain Bacteria; kingdom Bacillati; phylum Actinomycetota; class Actinomycetes; order Micromonosporales; family Micromonosporaceae; genus Plantactinospora; species Plantactinospora sp. ZYX-F-223. The sequence continues at coordinate 98,466 of NZ_JBDJAV010000031.1, forward strand.
GCGCACCGTACGGGTCCGCCGGGCGCTCGACCGGGCGACCGGTGCGATCCTGGTCGGCCTCGGCGTCCGTACGGCGGTGAGCTGAGACCGCGCCGCCCGGCGCTCGCGGCTGACCGTGACACCACGCGCCGCCCTATGTAGAGTTCCGAGCATGGGTAGTGAGGTGCGGGTGACCACCGCCGTGGCGCGGGTGCTCGCCGCGTTTCTCGAAGATGCGACGACAGACCGCTACGGCCTGGACCTGATGGGCGCGACCGGGCTGCCCAGCGGCACCCTTTATCCGATCCTGGTCCGGCTGCAACGGGCCGGTTGGGTCGACTCGGCCTGGGAGGAGATCGACCCGGTCGAGGCGGGCCGGCCCGCGCGGCGCTACTACCGGCTCACCCCGGACGGTCTGGCCCGGGCCCGCACCGAACTGGCGCTGCTGCACCAGCAGCTCGGCGGCACCGCCCGGCCGGCCAGCCCGAAACCGAGACCGGCATGAACCGGCCAGCCGACCCGGGCGAGCCGGAGACCGGCGCACAGCGGCCAGCCGGCGCAGACGAACCGGAGACCGGCGCACAGCGGCCAACCGACCCGGGCGAATCCCCGACCGGCGCAAACGAGCCGGAGACCGGCGGACAGCGGCCAACCGACCCGGGCGAAACCCCGACCGGGGGCAGGGGCGTGCCGGCAATCGCCGACGTCCTGCTCCGGATCGCCGCACGGCGGTGGCCCGCCGAGTTGCGGATGCTGCCGGAGTGGCGCGCCGAGCTGGCGGCGATCCGCGCCGATCCGGGTGCCGGCCCACTGGGCCGGGCCGTCCGGCAACTGCGGTTCGCGGTCAGCCTCGCCGGCTCGCCGCCGGCCGAGGACGGACACGGCGTACCGCGTGGCTGGCGGGAGGTGCTGCCCAGTGCCGGCAGGGCCCTGCAACCGCTGCTGGCGCTGCTCGGCGCGGTGCTGTTCTGCCAGGTGCTGATCGGTGTCCTCGAGATGGTGGGCACGACCGTGTTGATGCTGACCCGGGGATACCCGGGCGGCGCCGGCCCGTCCGGCGGCATCGACTGGGCCGGCAACGTCGCCTCGGTCGCGGGTCTCGCGACCGGGGCCGCAGTCGCCGGTTGGCTCGGCGGGTGGCTGGGCCGACGGCTGCCGGTGGACCAGGCGCGGCACAGCCGGCTCGGCGCGGCCGGCCCGGCGGTGCTGGCCCCGCTGCTGATGGCCGCCGGGGCGGTGGCCCTGCACCTGGTCGCACACTCCACTCCGGAACCGCAGCCGGGCGTCACCGTGCTGACCTCCGAGCCGATACCGGCGCTGCTGCTCTGGGGCGTACTCGTCGCACCGCTCGCCGGGGCGGCCGCCCGGCTCGTCCATCGTGGACGCCGCCGGGTGGCGTCACTGCTCGCCGTCGGGGGCGGGCTGCTCGCGCTCGAACTGGTCGCGGTGGCCGCCGGCCGGCACGCGGCGGTGGCGGAGAACCTGGATTTCGGTACCGCACCGTGGTGGTTCCCGCTCAGCCTGCTGGACCCGCACGGCAGCGGGATCCGGTTCGGCCGGGTCGAGCAGGGCTACGTGGCGTCGGAGATGGTCGTGGTGATCGTCGCGAACACCCTGCGCCCGCTGCTCGCCTGCACCGCGTTCGTGCTCTGCTACGGCATGGCGGCGGCCCGGACCCGGCGGCCCGTTCCGACGGCCGACGCAGCGGACCCGGCCAGCGCAGCCGACGCCGCCGATCCGGCAACCGCAGTCGGCTCGCCGAGCGTCCGGACGCCGATCGGCCGCCGGTCGGGCTGGAGCCGGGCCGGTGCGGTGCTCCGCCGCTTCGGGGTGGCGGTCGCGGCGGTCGGGCTGGGCCTGTGGGCGTACGCGGCGACGATCCTCACGCCGGGGCTCTCCGAGGTGGCGGCGGTCGACGAGGTGCAGAGCTGGGAGCTGCACCTGTGGGCCCAGGAGTTGCGCGAGGCCGGGGTCGTGCTCGCCGTACTCGGGCTGCTGGTGGTGGCCGCCGCCCGTGGCGCGGTACTGCTGCCCGGGCTGTGTACCGCCGCGCTGCTGCTCGCCGTCGACTCGGTACTCGACGCCGCCGACCTCGCCCGGCCGGGTCTGCTACCCGCGGTCTTCGGCGTCGGCGTGGCGGTGCTGTCGCTCGGCTGGTGGCTCGGCGGCGCCCTCGCCCGCCGGACCGGACAGGGTGACCGGGCGGCGGTTCCGGAGCACGTCGTACGGCGGCGGCTCGCCTGGGTGGCCGCGGTGGCCGCCTGGTGTGCTCCGGCGCTGCTGTTCCGGGCGAGCTGGCCGGGCGAGCTGACCCCGCCGGGGTACCCGATCGGGACCGCACTCACCGCCGCCGCGTTCGCGGTGCTGGCCGGGACGACCGCGCTCGCCGTACGCGAGAACCGGCTGCCGGTCGCGGTCGCCGCTCCCCTGGTCGGCGTGCCGGCGCTGCTGATGGCCGCCCTCGGTGCCCTCAGCGGCGGCGCCACCGGCGAGGTCGGCTTCGCCGTTGCGCTCGGACCGGCCCTGCTGACCGTCGCGCTCGCCACCATGGTCCTCCGGCGGCGCCCCGGAGCCGCCTGGCGGTGGGCGGCCCTCGGCGCCGGCGCGGTGCTGCTCGGCCTGCCGTCGGCGTACGCGCAGCTCGCCCTCGCACCGCTGCTCGGCGAGCCGTTGCTGCGTGCCGCGGACTACGGTCGGCCGGTCGACGGGCTGCCCTACCTGACCGGTGCGGTGCTGCTCGCCGCCCTGCTGGCTGTAGTGCTCGCCACCCGGGTGGCGCCGGGCCCACCGAGCCGAACGATTCCTGCACCCGGCCCGAACCCGCCCGACGACGACGAAGGGGGCCACGCGGAAACGGACCCCGGGAGGGTGGATGCGCGGATGGGCTGAGCGGTACGGCCAGACGGGCCACCACCGGCCAGGAGGTCGAGTTCAGCGTCGACTTCACCTGCCCCCTCGTACGCGGCTGACCGAGACGGTCCCTTCCGGACGAGTGCGGACCTTCCGCACGCCCGATCCGCAAGCTTCGGTCAAGAAACAGTGATCAGCGGCACTACTCCGCCACGCCGGCCGCACAATCTAAGAACGTTCGGCCTAAGTGGACGGGGACAGGGCCATGACTCTTGATCCGAGCAACGTGACCTGGGGAATCAGCGCGTCGACCTTCCTGTCGGGCTATCTCCTCCTGGCGGTGGTGGCCTTCGGCCACGCGGCCGTACGGCGCCGGCAGATCCTTGCCGGGCCGGAGAGCGTCCGCACCTCGACGCTGACCGCCGACCAGGTCGCGTACCTGAACGGCGGCGGGCGGCTGGCGATCTACACGGCCCTGGCCGCGTTGCGCAACGCCGGTGCGGTGGCGATCGGTCCCGCCCCGGACCGGTATCTGGAGATCGCCGGGGACCGGCCGGCCGGGGCGAGCGGTCTGGAGGCGGCGATCTACCGGTTCGCGGGGCAGCGACGGCGTCCACGGGAGCTGACGTACGACTCGGGCGTCTCGGCGGAGCTGTACCGGCTGCGTAAGGAGCTGGAGGAGGCCGGGCTGATGCCGGGCGGCGAGGCCCGCCAGGCGCTGCGCGGCTCGACCTGGTTGCTGGTCTGCGTGCTGCTGTTCGGCGTGCTCCGGTTGTTCGCCGAGGCCGCGACCGGCGCGCTCTGGCTGCCGCTGGTACTCGTCCTGGTCGGGCTGGGCGCGGCCACCGTGCTACTGGCACGCCGGCCGCCGGTGCGGACCCGGGCCGGCAACTGGGCGCTGGCCACCCTGCGCACCGAACACGCCCATCTGGCCCCGTCCCAGCAGCCGGCCTGGAGCACCTACGGCCCGACCGGCGCGGCGATGTCGGTCGCGCTCTTCGGCCCGGCGGCGCTCTGGGCGGCGGACCCGGAGTTCGCCGCCGAGGCCGAGATCCAGCAACGGCTCGGGGTCGCCTCGGCTGGCGGGTCGGGCGGTGGCAGCGGCGGCTACGCGTGCAGCGTGGGCGGGTACGGCTCCGACAGCGGTGGCGGGCACAGTTGCGGGGGCGGCGGCGGTGGAAGTAGCTGCGGGGGCGGCGGCGGTTGCGGGGGCGGCGGAGGCGGCTGATCCGCTGTGCTGATCGACCGCACAAGCCGGCCGCCGGGGTGCGGGCCCTGTCCGGCCGGGCGGGTCAGGGCAGGGCTCCGGTGAGCCGGCGCCAGAGGAAGCGCAGCATCAGCGCCCACTTGAAGGCCAGTTGCGCGTTGTCGGCTGCCGCGCCGTGCCCGCCCTCGATGTTCTCGTAGTAGGAGACGTCGTAGCCGTACCCGCGCATCCGGGCGGCCATCTTGCGGGCATGTCCCGGATGCACCCGGTCGTCCCGGGACGACGTGACGAGCAGGACCGGCGGATACGACCGCCCCGGCCGGACGTTGTGGTAGGGCGAGTACTCGCGCAGGAACGCCCAGTCCGCCTCGTCGTCCGGGTCGCCGTACTCGGCCATCCAGGAGGCGCCGGCCAGCAGCAGGTGGTAGCGGCGCATGTCGAAGAGCGGCACCCGGGCCACCACCGCGCCGAACAGCTCCGGAAACCGGGTCAGCATCACCCCCATGAGCAGCCCGCCGTTGCTGCCGCCCTCGATGCCGAGCCGCGCCGGCACGGTGATGCCGCGGTCGACCAGGTCGGTCGCCACGGCGGCGAAGTCCTCGTACGCCCGGAGCCGGTTCTCCCGCAGCGCCGCCCGGTGCCAGCGCGGGCCGTACTCGCCACCGCCCCGGATGTTGGCGACCACGTAATTGCCGCCCCTGGCCAGCCAGCCCCGGCCGATGATCCCGCTGTAGCTCGGCGTCCAGGCCATCTCGAAGCCGCCGTACCCGGTCAGCAGGGTCGGCCCGGTCGGCTCCCCCGCCGGTCCGACCAGGAAGTACGGCACCCGGGTCCCGTCGGCGGACCGGGCGTGCAGTTGCCGGACCGCCATCCCGGCCGGGTCGAAGAACGCCGGATCCCGCTTCAGCGTCTCGGCCGGTCCGCCGACCGTGCCGTAGTGCAGCGCGGTCGGTGCCAGGAAGCCGGTGCTGGCCAGCAGGTACTCGTCGCTGTGCTCCGGGTTGGTGTCGACGATGACGACGTGCCGCTCCTCGCCCGGGGCGGCGGTCTCCAGCAGCGGCCGCCGGTGCCAGCCGTCCTCGCCGGGCGTGAAGACCTCGGCCCGGCTCCGCACGTCGACCAGGCTGCTCAGGATCAGGTGCCCCCGGGTCCAGGCGTGCCGGCCGGGCGCGCTGTCCGGACCGGGCGCGAAGACCACGGTCAGGTCGCGCTCACCGGCCAGGAACCGGTCCAGCCGGGTGACCAGCACGGTTCCCGCGGGGTACGTCCGGTCGGCCACCGTCCAGTCCGAGCGGAGCGCGATCAGCAGCCACTCCCGGTGTACGTCGGTCTCGGCGTCCTCCGGCACGTCGATCCGGACCAGTTCGCCGTCGACGGTGCGCAGGAACTCCTCCCGCCGGAAGAAGTCCAGCCGGCGGCCGAGGAAGTCACGGACGAATCCTGGGGTCGGGTCGTGCACCGCGTACACCGAGACGTCGTCGTCCCGGCCCTGGTAGACCACGGCGGCCTGCTCCAGTGGCGTGCCCCGGCGCCAGCGCTTGACGATCCGGGGATAGCCGGAGGCGGTCAGCGACCCGGGGCCGAAGTCGGTGCCGACGTAGATGTGGTCGGCGTCGATCCAGCCGACGTCGCTCTTCGCCTCGGGCAGGGTGAAGCCGTCGGGGACGAAGTCCCGGGTCGCCAGGTCGAACTCGCGGACCACGCTCGCGTCCGAGCCGCCCCGGGCCAGCCGGATCAGGCAGCGCCGGTGCCCGGGCCGCTGCACGATCGCGCCCTGCCACGTCCACGGCTCGCCCTCGTCGGCGGCCAGCGCGTCCAGGTCGAGCAGCAGCTCCCAGCTCGGCTCCGCCCGGCGGTACTCGTCGAGGGTGGTACGCCGCCACAGCCCCCGGGGGTGGGCCTCGTCCTTCCAGAGGTTGTAGAGGTAGGTTGCGTCCCAATGCACGAACGGCACCCGGTCCGCGGCGTCCAGCACCTGGCGCAGCTCCGCGTTCAGCGTGCCGAACAACGGGTCGTCGGCCAGCGCGTCGCAGGTCTCCGCGTTGCGGGCCCGTACCCAGGCGGTCACCTCGGCGTCCGAGAGCGCCTCGAGCCAGCGGAATTCGTCGTCGAGATCCGGGGACACGCAGGGTTCCTACCACAGAACGTGAACAGAGTTCCCGCTCAGTCAGAAGGCGGATTGAACTTCCCGGCGCCGGAAAACGATCTAACTGAGGTGGGACGTTCTCGGCTCCAACCCGTACCGCTGGCTCGGCTGACCGTGCTGGGGCGCGGCGTACTGGCGGTGCTGCTGTTCGGCGCGGTGGCGGTGCTGCTCGGCCCGGCGAGACCGGCGGCGGCGCACGCCGCGGTGGTCGGCACGGTGCCGCAGCAGCAGGCCGTACTCGGCTTCTCACCGACCGAGGTCACGATCACCTTCAGCGAACCGGTGACCCTGGTGCCCGGCCGGGCGCAGGTGCTGGCCCCGGACGGCAAGCGGATCAACAGCGCGGAGGCCACCGTCCGGGACGCCACGCTGCGGATCCCGATCCGGGTCGCCGACCGGCCGCTCGGGACGTACCTGGTCAGCTACCGGGTGATCTCCGCCGACAGCCATCCGGTCGCCGGCAGCTACACCTTCGCGGTCGGCGCCGCCTCGGCCACCCCGCCCGAGCCGGCCGACGAGACGGTACGCCCCGACGTGCGGCTCGCGGTGCCGGCGACCAGATACCTCGGGTACGCCGGACTCGTCCTGCTGATCGGTCCGACGCTGCTGCTCGGGCTGCTCTGGCCACGCCGGCTGCCCCGCCGGGGCGCCGTCCGGCTGGTCCGGGCCGGTCTGCTGCTGGTCGCGGCCGGCACCCTGGCCGGGTTCTGGGCACAGGCGCCCTACACCAGCGGCGCCGGGCTGCTGGACGTCTCCGGTCCCGAGCTGCGGCAGGTGCTCGACTCGGACTTCGGGCTGGCGCTCGCCGCCAGGCTGGGCATCGTGGCACTGGTCGCCGCCCTGCTGCCGCCGGTGCTGGCCGGTCGGGCCGGTCGGGTCCGGGCCGGGCTGCTGGTCGCGCTCGGGCTGGCCGGGCTGGCCACCTGGCCGCTGGCCGGGCACGCCGCCGCCTCGCCCACCCCGCTGGCCAGCGGGATCGCCGGCGTCGTACACCTGGCCGCGATGTCGGTCTGGCTCGGCGGGCTGGTGACGCTGGTCTGCTTCCCGCTGCGCGCCGCCCATCCCCGGGTGCTGGCGGTCGTCCTGCCGGTCTGGTCCCGCTGGGCGAGCATCGCGGTGCTCTGGCTGGTCGCCGGTGGGCTGGTGCAGGCGGTGATCGAGATCGGCGCACCGGGCGCACTCTTCGGCACCGGCTACGGACGGCTGGTACTGGCCAAGGTGGCGCTGCTGGCGCTGCTGCTCGGCGCCGCCGGGTACGCCCGCCGCCTGGTCCGCGGCCGGGCGACCGGCACACCCGGCCCCCCGCCCGACAGCACCCGGACCGCGCGGCGGCGGTTGCGCCGGACGGTCGGCCTGGAGGTGCTGGTCGGCCTGGTGGTGCTCGGGGTCAGCGCGGTACTGGTGCAGACCACCCCGGGGCGCAACGCCGGGATCGAGGCCGAGATCGCCGCCTCGGACACCTTCGCCCAGACGCTCAGCTCACCGCTCTACACCCTCCAGTTCGACATCTATCCGGTGCAGCTCGGGCCGAACAACACCGTGCACGCCTACGTCTACACCCCGGACGGCAAGCCGCTGCCGGCGGTGGAGTGGACGCTGACCGCCGCGCTGCCGGCGCAGGGTGTCGAGCCGACCGACACCCCGATGCTGGGCATCGAGCCGCACCACGCGGTCGGGGCGGTGAGCTTCCCGATCCCCGGCGACTGGGAACTGCGGTTCACGGTACGCACCTCGGAGATCGACCAGGCCACCGTGCGGACCGTCGTACGGGTGCGCTGAGACGGGTGCGCTGAGACGGGGGGCGGCGGGCTCAGGGCTCGACCAGGCCGGCCCGGATGGCGTACCGGGTGAGGTCGATCCGGTCCCGCATGCCGAGTTTGGCCAGGATGTTGGCCCGGTGCCGGTCGACCGTCTTCACGCTGATCACCAGCGCCTCGGCGATCTCCTTCGCCGAGTTGCCCTCGGCGATCAGCTTGATGACCTCCTCCTCCCGGGGCGTCAGGATGCTCTCCGGCAGCTTCTCGCCCTGCCGGGCCCGGTGCAGGTAGTCACGGATCAGCGCGGTGATCGCACCGGGATAGAGGAACGGCTCGCCGCGCATCGCCGCCCGGCACGCCTCCAGCAGGTCCCGGTCGGCCACCGACTTGAGCACGTAGCCGGAGGCTCCGGCCCGGAGCGCCTCGAAGAAGTACTGCTCGTTGTCGTGCATCGAGAGCATCAGGATGCGTACCCCGGGCGCCCGCCGGGAGATCTCCCGGGCCGCCTGGAGGCCGGTCATCCTCGGCATGGCGATGTCCAGGACGACCAGGTCGATCTCGGTCCGCCGGACCGCCTCCACCGCCTCGGCCCCGTCGGCCGCCTCGGCGACCACCCGCAGGTCGGGCTCGGCGTCGAGGATCAGCCGCAGGCCCCGGCGGACCAGCGCGTGGTCGTCGGCCAGCAGGATCCGGGTCTCGGTCGCGGGCATGCTCACGCTCCCCTCTCCGCCGGCCCGGCGGCGGGCACGGTCAGCCGGACCTCGGTGCCGGCGCCGGGTGCGGCGGTGATGGTCAGCCGGGCGCCGATCAGCAGTGCCCGCTCCCGCATCCCCCGGATGCCGGCGCCCTCCTGGCGTACCTCGCCGAGGCCGTCGTCGGCGACCCGCAGCACCACCGCGCCGGCCCCGGCCCGCAGCGACAGCTCGACCCGGCCGGCCCGGGCGTGCCGGGCCACGTTGGTCAGGCTCTCCTGGGCGATCCGGTAGATCACCAGCTCCTTCTCCGCGCTCAGCGCCGGCAGGTCCGGCGTCGATCGTCGCACCACCGGTACCCCGCTGACCTGTGAAAACTCCGTGGCTAACGCGTTGAGTGCGCTGAGCAGCCCGAGGTCGGTCAGTACGTCCGGCCGGAGCCGCCGGGCCACCCGCCCCACGTCGTCGAGGCTTTCCCGCAGCGTCTCCTGCACCGCGTGCAACTCCTCGCGCAGCTCGGCCGGGGCCCGGTCCACCGCCCGCTTGAGCCCGAGCAGCACCACCGTGAGGCTCTGCCCGATCTCGTCGTGCAGTTCCCGGGCGATCCGCTGCCGCTCCCCCTCCTGGGCGGCGAGCGCGTGCGCGCTGCTGGCGCTGCGTTCCGCCTCCAGCCGGTCGAGCATCGCGTTGAAGGTCTCGATCAGGTTGGTCAGGTCGCCGTTGCCGGCGTCCACCAGCCGGTCCCCGGTGCGCAGCAGGTCGACCCGGCGCATCAGCGTGGTCAGCGCGTCGAGCGGGGCCAGACTGGCCCGGAGCAGCAGGGCGTTCACCGCCAGGATCAGCGCCAGGCCGACGGTCAGCACCGGGATCTCGGTCAGCAGCACCGGCGACGAGACGGTGGCCGGGGAGAGCGCGAGCACCAGCGTGCCGACCGTGAAGACCAGGCCGTTCAGCAGGAACAGCCGGCGGAACAGCGCCCGGGCCGGGGTGCGACGACCGGGGCGGCCGGAAGCGCCGGTTCGCCCCGGTGCGTCCGGTCCGGGCACGGCTGCCCGGTCAGCGGTCTCGGTCACCCTGCCAGCCTCGCCCGGGAGCTGCCGGTTTGTCCATCTGGTCGGACACCCACCTCGACCGGGGCCGACCGACACCACCCCAGGTCACCTGCATGCTCCACCCCACCGGAGATGGGTGTCGGACCCGATGGTCGGGCGGCGCGCTGTCCCGAATTCTTGGTACCGGAACCGGCGGCCAACCCGCGACCGAGACCGGAACCGGCACCCGAACCCTGCGACTACGCCCCGAGCACCGGCCGGCGTACGGGGGTGCCGCCCCGCCGCCCCTACCCCGAGCGAGGCCACAGTGGACATCACCCGGACCACCGTTCCCGGCGTCGGCGTCGTACACCACTTCCTGACCCGGGGCGGGCAGCGGTTCGGCGTACTGCTGGACCAGAGCGGCCTTCGGTCCCTGCTGCTGTACGGGCCGGACGACCCGGACGTACCGGTGCAGCGGATTCCGCTGGACCACGACGAGGCCGACCAGATCGCCGAGGTGCTGCACAGCACGCCGATGGCCGACCGGCTGGCCAGCCTGGAGCGCCGCCTCGCCAACCTGCACGGCGGATCCGCGTGACCGCGGTACGCCCACGCGGCCGCCTCGCCGGCCAGGCTCCCTGCCGCCGGGAGAACCCGTCGCCACCGGGAGGTTACGTTGTCCAAGAGTCCCTCAGGTCCGACCGTCGCGGCGCGACGGCCGACGCCGGCCCGCGCCCGGGGAGATGGTGGAATGCAGGCGCAGCAGATCGCCGTGGTGGTACCGACGGTGACCGTCCGGGACTCGGTGGCCCGGGCAGTCCGGCTGATGGCGCTGCGCCGGCTGCCGGGCATGATCGTGGTGGACGACCGGGGCCGGCCGAAGACCGTGCTCCCCGGCACCCAGGTGCTCCGGATGGCGGTGCCGGACGCCTACCGGGAGGATCCGGTGCTGGCCCGGACCATCGACGAGGCGCACGCCGACCTCTTCTGGGAGGAGTTGGGCAACCTGACCGTGGGCGACTGCCTGCACCGGGAGCCGCCCCGGGTGACGACCGTGGGCCTTTCCGGAACGCTGCTGGAGGTCGCCGCACTGATGGCTCGGCAGCGCAGCCCGCTGGTGGGAGTGGTCGACGGCGCCGGGGTACTCGTCGGGGCGATCACCCTGGACCGGGTACTCGCCGAGTTCGCGGTGGCCGAACCGGACGTCTGACCCCGGCCCGGCCGGCCGCCGCGCGTCGTGCGGCGGCCGGCCACCCCGGCAGCGCGCCGCCAGGCAGCACGACTCGACCGGGGTGCGCCCGATGAGCGCCATCGCCGCGCTCGTCATCTTCGTGGTGGCGTTCTTCTTCATCGCCAGCGAGAAGGCGGACAAGGTCAAGGTGGTGCTGATCGCCGCCGCCGCGATGCTGGTGTTCGGCTTCGCGCCGGGGGCCGAGGTCTATTTCTCCGAGCACGAGGGGATCGACTGGAAGGTCATCTTCCTGCTGCTCGGGATGATGATCATCGTCGGCGTACTGAAGCAGACCGGCGCCTTCGACTACCTGGCGATCTGGGCCGCCAAGAGGTCGTCCGGCCGGCCGTACCGGCTGATGGTGATGCTGATGCTGATCACCGCCATCGCCTCGCCGTTCCTGGACAACGTCACGACCATCATGCTGGTCGCCCCGGTGACGGTGGTGGTCTGCAACCGGCTGCACATCCCGGCGCAGCCCTACCTGATCGCCGAGGTGCTGGCCTCCAACATCGGCGGCGCGGCGACCCTGATCGGCGACCCGCCCAACATCATCATCGGCAGCCGCGCCGGGCTGACCTTCGGGGACTTCCTGGTGCACATGGCGCCGCCGGTCGTGGTGATCTTCGCGGTCTTCGTACTCTTCACCCGGGTGCTGTTCCGCAGGTCGTTCCGGTACAACCCCGAGCACGTCGAGGCGGTGCTGGCGTTGCAGGAGCGGCGGGCGATCACCGACGTACGGCTGCTGGTCCGCTGCCTCGTCGTGCTCGGCCTGGTGGTGGTCGGCTTCGGGCTGCACTCGGTGCTGCACATCGACCCGTCCGTGGTGGCGATGGTCGGCGCCGGGGTGATGCTGCTGGTGTCCAGGATGGACGTCTCCGATGTGCTCGCGGAGGTCGAGTGGCCCACCCTGGTCTTCTTCATGGGGCTGTTCGTGATGGTCTCCGGCCTGGTGCACACCGGTGTGATCGCCACCTTCGGCGAGTGGGTGATCGACCAGGTGGACGGCGACTTCTTCGCCGCCGCGACCGCGTTGCTCTTCGGCTCGGCGGTGCTGGGGGCGTTCTTCGACAACATCCCGTATGTCGCCACCATGGCGCCGGTGGTCGAGGGGCTGGTCGCCGAGGCGCCCGACCCGGGGACCGGGCAGGCGCTCTGGTGGGCCTTCGCCCTCGGCGCGGATTTCGGCGGCAACGGCACCGCGGTCGCCGCCAGCGCCAACGTGGTGGCGATCGGCATCGCCGCCCGGACCGGTCACCGGATCTCGTTCTGGCAGTTCACCCGATACGGCATCATCGTCACGATCATGAGTACCCTGCTCGCCTGGCTCTACGTCTGGCTGCGGTACTTCATGTGACGGTGCCGGCCGTGCCCTCCGCTGATGGTTGAGGAACATCGTGCGATCGGCGCGCCGTACGACTTGGTGAGGTCGGTCAGTTCGACCGTTGGGATGGTTGTCGGCATACCCGCAATGCTGCCGGCGGCAGGGTTGGACGGGCCGGCCCGCGCGTCACGACCTGACCATGACAACTGTCAGCCGTACCCGCGCCGCCGAGCCCCGCCTGCCGGGCGGTGTCCGTGCTCGGCACTGTAGAGCTGCCCCGTCTGTGCGCCCAGTCGATCATCGGCGCCGTTCCCGGGACGGACCCGGTCTCCGCAGCGCTTCGGTCTGTCCCACCGGCGCCGGAAGATCGGAGACGAGGCCCCGGGCGACCCCCGGCCGACCGGTGCCGTGGTCGGTGGGTGCACGGACCGGGCAGCTCGACAGTGCGCGGAAGACATGCCGCGGTCGGCCGGGCCACCGAGCGGTGGTGGCCCGGCGAGCGTGCCTGGCGGCGACAGCCGGGGCGGCGACGGTGTGCGCGGCGGGCGGCGGGTCAGTGCCCCCGGGCCAGCCACTCGTCGAGGTGCGGCGCCTCGGCGCCGATGGTGGTGCTCGCACCGTGCCCGGTGTGCACCACCGTCTCCGGCGGCAGGCTCAACAGCCGCCGCCTGATCGACTCGACGATCGTGCCGAAGTCGCTGAACGACCGCCCGGTCGCTCCGGGGCCGCCCTGGAACAGGGTGTCGCCGGTGAAGACCGCGCCGAGCGCGGGCGCGTACAGCGAGCAGGCCCCCGGGCTGTGGCCAGGGGTGTGCAGGACCTCCAGCGTGCTGCCGGCCACCTCGATCGACTGCCCGTCCCGCAGCTCCCCGCCCGGCGGTACCTCCGGGTGCACCATGTCCCAGAGCACCCGGTCCGCCGGGTGCAGCAGCACCTGGGCACCGGTCGCCTCGGCCAACGCCGGCGCGACCCGTACGTGGTCGTCGTGCGCGTGCGTGGCCAGGATCGCGAGCACCCGCCGGTCGCCGACCACGGCCAGGATCCTGTCCACGTCGTGCGGCGCGTCGATCACCACGCACTCGGTGTCGTCGCCGACCACCCAGACGTTGTTGTCCACATCGAAGGTCTGGCCGTCGAGCGAGAAGGTACCCGAGGTGACCGCGTGGTCGATGCGGGCCGCCATCAGAAGATCACCACCGACCGCAGCACGTCGCCGTGGTGCATCTTGTCGAACGCGTCCTCGACCTGGTCGAGGGCGATCTCCTCGGTGACGAACGCGTCCAGGTCCAGCCGCCCCTGGAGGTAGAGCGAGGTCAGCATCGGGAAATCCCGGTCCGGCAGGCAGTCGCCGTACCAGCTCGACTTGAGCGCGCCGCCCCGGCCGAAGACGTCGAGCAGCGGCAGGTCGGGCACCTTCATCTCCGGGGTGGGTACCCCGACCAGCACGACGGTACCGGCCAGGTCACGGGCGTAGAACGCCTGCTTCCAGGTCTCCGGCCGGCCGACCGCCTCGATCACCACGTCCGCGCCGTGCCCGCCGGTCAGTTCCCGGATCGCCTCCACCGGGTCGGTTTCCCGGGCGTTGACGGTGTGCGTCGCGCCGAATCCCCTGGCCCACTCCAGCTTCCGCGGGTCGGTGTCGACCGCGATGATCGTGGTCGCGCCGGCCAGCGCCGCGCCGGCCACCGCGCCGTCGCCGACTCCACCGCAGCCGATGACCGCGACCGAGTCGCCCCGGGTGACGCCGCCGGTGTTCACCGCCGCGCCGAGTCCGGCCATCACGCCGCAGCCGAGCAGCCCGACGGCGGCCGGCCGGGCCGCCGGGTCGACCTTGGTGCACTGCCCGGCGTGTACCAGGGTCTTCTCCACGAACGCGCCGATGCCCAGCGCCGGGGAGAGTTCCGTGCCATCGGTCAGGGTCATCTTCTGCTTGGCGTTGTGGGTGGCGAAGCAGTACCACGGCTTGCCGCGCCGACAGGCCCGACAGTTGCCGCAGACAGCCCGCCAGTTGAGCACCACGAAGTCGCCCGGGGCGACGTCGGTCACCCCGGCGCCGACCTGCTCCACGATCCCGGCGGCCTCGTGTCCGAGCAGGAACGGGAAGTCGTCGTTGATGCCGCCCTCGCGGTAGTGCAGGTCGGTGTGGCAGACGCCGCACGCCTGCACCCGCACCACGGCCTCACCCGGCCCGGGATCCGGTACGACGATGGTGGTCACCTCGACCGGCGCACCCTTGGCCCTGGCGATGACCCCGCGTACTTCCTGGCTCACGCTGCCTCCTCAAGATCTCGATCCCGATCCGCCGTAGCATGTCACGGCCGTCCCCTTCGCTGGCGCGGCTCACCCGCATGCGGAACGGCACCGATGGCGCGGCGGGCGGGAGGCCGGAGCACGGCGCCGGACCGGGGACGGGCGGAGCGCACCAGGAAGTCTGGCAGGCCGGGACGCCGTACGCACCGGCCGGGACGGCGGACATTCGACGCGCCGCCGCAGTCGGACGCTCCGGGTCTGTCGTCCCGTCCGTCACC